>DASYSV010000180.1:0-3804 GCA_036010185.1 Puia sp. | reverse complement strand
CTTCGACATTGATCCTGCTTCTGAGATAGATCTTATCCGGATTGGCGCCATTGAAATGCGCCCTCGCCCTGATCGTTCCGCCCGCCATCGCCAGACTCAGCGTGTCCAGGTACAGCTGCTGATTGGATTGCATGCGCAGGTTTGTCACCAGGTTTTTGATCCCCAGCTTGTTGTATCGCAGCCTGTCGATATTGACGGCAGCATTGAAATCGATAAAAGGAATGCGGAAGATGTTGAAGCCATCGTCATGGGCCACCGCCAGCGTCACCGGCGTCGGACCTGGAGTCGCCGGCTCATCCGCCGCAAGCACGGTCATTTCTTCACGCTGGGCCGTTTCTACTTCCGCAAGATATCGGTTCAGCTGATCCAGATCCAGTAAATGCGAGCTGAATTGAAGGAAGTTCAGTTTCTTCCGGCGGACGGTATCCTTTCCGGCATAAAGCCGCATCGACAGGTTGAAATCGCTGTTCCCGATACGGCCTTTCAGCGTATCGATCTTGACGAAGTGGTCGGTTCCGAATTTGATATTACCGCTGATGCTGTCCATCCGGATGGCATGCCGCTGCAGCAAGCCCGAGATGTTGGCGATCTTGATATTGGCGAACCGGAACACCGAGTCATACCGGAGCTCGGATTTCGACCGGAGCCAGATGCCGGTGGCGACCTCCTGCTGGAGATCCCTGGGGACATACTGGTAAGCCGTGCTGCTGAGCAGATCGTTTATGGCCAGCCGTTTCGATTTCAGATCGAAAGCGATCACCGTCTTGCCTTTTTTCACTTTGGAGAACCACAGGGCGTAGTTGTTGATCCGGCCGCTGAATCGGATATCGCTGCTGTCCAGCTGCCCGCTGAGGTTCCTCAGAAGAAGGGATGTATCGTTGATGGTCAGGGTGCCGCCGAAATCGTGAAAGGCATGCGGATATTTTTTGAACGACGCATCGAAATTGTCGACTTTGAAGATCCCTTTGGGCAGCGGAGCCGGATGCCGGAGCTCGTCCACCGAGGTTTCCAGCGAAAGATCGAGATTCAGATCCCGGATCTCTTCGTCCGCCCCTTCGGCCACACTTTTATCGACGGTCGAATCCTTTGCCAGCAATTCCTTCAGGATCATTCTGCCGCTGTGGATACCCAGGCGCAGCATTACCGGCTTTTCCTGGTGATGGAACAGCGAGGGCAAGTCGCTCAGCGATCCGTCCAGATGGAAATCGGAATGTCCGAGATGAAAGAACAGGGTATCGAGTCGCACGGCGCCGTTCTTCATGATGGCGTGCGCGTTCAGTTGTTGGATCGTATAGGGATAATTGGGTATCCTGAAGCTGAGATCGGTCACCTTCAATTCGCTTTGGATGCCTTCGGTGAGCGCCTTGATCTCTTTTTCCGGCGCGCTGAAATCCACCAGGTCCTTGAAATTCATCTTCAGCTGAATACGGCCAGTGATCCGCTGCAGATCGCGGATACCAAGGAAGTCGCCGATGAACGCGAGCTCCAGGTCCGAGTTCACCTGCATCATGATCTTCGGATCGGCGAAATTCCGCATGATGAAATTGCCTCTGAAAAGCCCCTTCCCGGGCCGGGCGTTCATGTCCAGCAGCCGAAGCTCGGAGGTTTGCAGCGAATGTCCCGGTCCGTTGGTATAATAACCTTTAAAGGCCAGGGAATCGAGGTTCTTTTTGGCCAGCGTATTATGGAGCCAGGCGTTGCTGCACGCGAAAGAGAGTTCGATAAGAGGCTGCTGCCCACCGCCGATGGGACCCTTTATCTTCCCGTCAAAGCTGAGATGACCGTCATAACGGAAATGTTTCAGCTCCCTGGCCACGTTGTCGGGCGCGAACGACAACAGTTGTTTGAAATCCGGTTTATCGCCCGTGATTTGCAGGTCCACCGTATTGTTGTGCAGCAGATCGGCCATACCCGAAATATTGAAAACGGCTTCCTCCAGCGTGATGCGCCCCTGGGGCAGCCGGAGCAGCTTTGTAGCCTTTTCATAGGAAAGCCGGATATTCGTTTCGACATGCTTGTGCCGGAACAGCGTGGTGTCTCCGGAACTCGTATAATCGACCAGCATTTTACCATCGAGACCGGCGTCGATCAACCGGTCGTTATACTTTAATGATGCCTGGATCCGATCGATATGCGTGGTGAACCGCTGCCCCTGACGGGGGTCGAAATAGGATACCGTCATATTCTTCAACACCAGCTTGCGGATGTCGAGGTCCAGACCCGGTCCGGCTTTTTCTGTCGTGGCGGTGGTATCGGGAGCCATGCGGCTGGCTTCGACGATATTCAGCTGACCGTCGGGTTGCTGGATCAGATCGAGATGGCCGTTCTTCAACGCGATGGCCCTGACCCGGTATCGTTGCTGTAGGATATCCGGGAGGCTGAAGCCGACATAAAGTCGCTCGGCTTCATAGAGCGGTCGGGCGCCGGGTTGCTTGTTGGGGTAGAACTGCACATGGTTCAACCCGATAGAGATATAGGGGAAATTCTGAAAAATTGAGATATCGCTGCCGCCAACCGCGAGCTCACCGGGAAGCCGCTTGTTCAGCTCGCCCACTGCCAATTTGACCAACCGCTGTTGCTGGGAATACAGGATGGCGACGGCGATACCGACCAGGAGAATGATGCCAGCGATAGGGAAAAGGGTCCAACGGATTATTCGTTTGCGTGTTTTTGGCGTCATAGGTAGAAATAAAACGATGGGACCGCAAGATAAAGTATAATTCGGGGATCATTGGGCAGTGATAATGGCGCCGCCGGGGGAGGGTCTCCGTCTGGCGAGCATAAAACCGGCCAGCATCATCCAGATAAAACCCGGGAACCGCGTCAAAGGGATCAAAGCCGTCAGATTCGGGAACAATAACGCCAGACAGCTGCTCTCGCCGATCACTCCGAGGATGATCCCGAACACCACCACCCAACGGGGAAGGAGTTTCATAAAACCTGCCGGCACGGCAATCCCGGCGATCAGCAGGCCCATAGGGACCGAATAACCCACTCCGCCGAGTGCGAAACCCAGATAATACAGTGCCCGCAGAGCCCCGTCATCGCTCGCTATTCCCGGAAATACCATCGTCCAGCCGATCATGGAAGAGACCATCATCGTCAATGAAACCAACAGTCCCCCCAACAGGGCGATGGACGGACCGACAGCCTTTACACCCAGAAATTTCAGGCGATTGAAAGCGGTGACCGTAAACAGGCCGAATGGAATGGCGGACAGGAACTGAAAGAACATGCACATCAGTACGTCGTGCGGGTGTTCCCGGAAATAGGCGGTAACCCGTGAGGCGGCATCATAAAGGTTGGGATAGTGCGGGGCGCCGGGAGTAAAGGTGATCACAAAGGATAGCCCAATGATGAACAAGGCGGTGAAGACGACCGCGAGGATGCCCAGATGCGGGCCCCTGAATCGGATGTTTTGCATAATTGTCGTTTTAAAGTTGATTAATATAGTTTGCGCCACAAACCAAATGCGCAAAAAAAATAGCCCCGGCACCACTGGCGCCTTTTCACAGGTGCAGATATTTCCTGATATCCTCGACATATTGTTCGAAGGCTTTTCGTCCCCTGGCGGTCAGTTTGCAGATGGTGTGCGGATAGTTACCCTTGAAGGTTTTGATGACCTCGATATAACCCGCCTCCTGCAGCCGTCGGATCTGGTGGCTCAGATTTCCCTGCGTAGTCGCGGTCGTCTCCTGCAGATGGGCGAAATCCGCCTGCTTCAGCTTGATCAGCGCCGAGACGATTGCAAGCCGCACGGGGGTATTGAGCACAGGGTCGAGGTCCTTATACATCTGGAGGATT
>DASYSV010000306.1:0-4515 GCA_036010185.1 Puia sp. | reverse complement strand
GCTGCAGTGTCGGCATTATCCGCCAGTTCCAGGAAAGTATCGAAATTATTGGTAGAGTACTCCAACCCTGCCAACCCATTCCCCTGAGACCACCAGGGTAGCAGGAATTCGAATTGCAGCGAACTTTGCGCCGGGATGTCTTCGAATACGGCCGTCACGGAAAAATTACGCCGGTTCTCATACCTCAGCGTCCTGCCGATGGCCTTTTCCGGGCTGCCGAAAAAGGCTATAGCCATTTTCCGCGAGATCGCGATGCTGCCGGCATCCGATAGCGCGGTTTCCGGTCTCCCTTCAATCAGCGGGAAACTGAATACCTTGAAAAAATTCGCCGTCGCCCGCGAACCATTGAGCCGGATGATCTTATCCCCCGCCTGGAACGATTCAGGATGCCCCCAGGGAAGCTCATAACCCTTCCTGTAAAATACCACGTGCCGCACGCCGGGAACGACGGCTCCGGCATCCTCGGTTAAAAACACTGGTTTGTTGGCAGTATAGTCGTAAGTCACCGGTGTGTTGTACGACCCCTGGACCCGTCCATTGCTGATGATGGTGGAATAGGCCAGGTACAGGCGACTCCCCGCTGCGTGAGAATTATCCACGGCACGCTCGTCCTGCACCCATAGCCAGATGAACAGACAACAGACCAACCCGAGTGCCAGTCCGATGATATTGATGGCGGCATAGCCCTTGTAGCGCACCATATGGCGCCAGGCGATAGTAAGGTAGTTCTTCAGCATATCGAAGATTTTATTCGGTGCGCAGACTTCGTATCGGGTTCGCCAGCGCGGTACTGATCGATTGATAACTTATCGTCAACAGGGTAATAAGGATGACCGCCAGACCCGTGATCCAGAACAGGTCCGCCGTAATATCCGTGCGATAGGCGAATTCATTCAGCCAGTAATGCATCCCTGCCCATGCTAGCGGGAATGCGATCGCAATCGCCAGCGCTACCAGCCAAATGAATTCCTTTGACATCAGGTATACCAACTGAACGACGGATGCGCCGATCACCTTGCGGATCCCGAGTTCTTTCCGGCGGCGGGCGGCGCTGAAGGCCGCGAGTCCGAAAAGACCCAGGCAGGAAATGAGGATCGCCAGACCGGCAAAATAACGCGAAAGCTCGCCAATCCTCGTTTCGGAGGAATACAACCGTTGATAGTCTTCATCCAGATACCGGTATTCGAAGTCCATACCGGGATTGAAGCGCGTATAAGCCTTTCCGACCGCGGCGATCGTCGACGCTTCGGCGCCCGGCATGATCCGTACCACAACCTGGTTCGTGACAGGATAACAGCGGAAGAAAGCAGGTTTCACCGGCTGATACAAAGATTCGAAATTGAAGTCGGCTGCTATTCCGATGATCTCTCGTTTCTCATCCCAGAACCTCACGACTTTGCCGAGGGGGTCTTTCAAACCCATCGCCTTAATCGCCGTTTCATTCATAACGATCTCATGTGCCATATTCTGCGAGAAATAACGCCCCGCTTTCAGCCTGATGCCCATCGTCTGCAAAAAATGATAGCCGACTTCGATATTGGCGAATTCGATATCCAGGCCCGGATCCTTTCCCGGCCATGACACACCGCTGATCGAACCGTGGTCACCGGTCAGATTGTGCGAGTGACTGCCGGCGCTGACGACACCGGGAATATTGTTCAGCTCATTGACAAAGCTGGCCGCATGGACCAAATAGATCGAATCCAATTTAATAGGGATGTTGAAGTCGATCACATGATCCCGGTTGTACCCCAGGTCGCGCGACTGGATATAGGACAACTGCCGGTACACGATCAGGACACCCGCTATGAAAAGGATCGACAGCGTAAACTGAAAAACGACCAGTCCTTTTCGTGCCCATAATTCCCTCCAGGAGGTCTTTATGTCACCTTTCAGCACGGCCACCGGCCGGAAAGCGGAAAGATAAAAGGCGGGATAGCTGCCGGCAAAAAGACCCGTCAAGAGGGTTACGCCGGCCAGCAAAAAGAGTAGGTTTGGCGCCAGATGAAAGGAAAGCTGTTTGCCCGTGATGCCGTTGAAAACAGGCAACAGCAGCTCGCAGATCGCCACGGCCGCGACCAGGGCACAACAGGTGAGAAGGACGGATTCGCCGAGGTATTGCAGGATCAATGCGATGCGACTGGCGCCTACGACTTTTTTTATCCCTACCTCCCTGGCCCGATGGGTCGCCCGGGCGGTGGACAGGTTCATAAAATTGATGCAGGCGATGACGAGGATAAAAACGGCGATGATGATGAACAGCCTTACATAGACGATCCGGCCGCCGCTCTGCACGCCGTTCTCATAACGGTTGTACAAATAACGATCGGAAAACTTAGCGAGGAAAAGCTGCGCATCCCAGCCCTTGCCACCTTGTTTCGCCAGCAAATAATGCGAAAGCTTTGAATCCAGGACCCGCGGGTCGGCGCCCGGTCTGAGAAGTACGAACGTATGCGGGTCGGCGTTATACCAATGCTGTAACCCGGGACGTCTTTCCAGCGCGACATCGAAGTTGAAAAGCAGGTCCGGTTTTTCCGACGCGTTGGGCGGGTTGGGTTGAAAGATGCCGCGTATCTCGAAGTCTCCGGTAAAATCATACTGGTCGAAATGGATGACCTTCCCGATCAGGTGATGCGTGGTCCCGAAAAGCGTTTGCGCCAGCGAAGACGAAAGGAACACGCCTTGCTTGCCGTCGAAAAGCCTCCTGCGGTCGCCCTCCAGGATCGGACAGCGGAATAGGTGGAAATAGTTGCTGTCGACGTACTGCGGTGTCGCATTCAGCTTCTTCTGATCATAGCTTACGACCCCTCCGGGAGTATTCGGGTCGTTGAACCAGGAAGCCGGTAATACCGAGGAAGCGTCTTCGACTTCGGGAAACTCGGCCCTTAACGCTTTTGCCAGGATACCCGGCGTGTACATGCCTGTCTGCAGACCATTGGATGTCTTGTTATTCGTCATCACCTGGAAGAGCCGGTCGTCATTAGGATTGTACTTTTCCATCCGCAGCTCGTCCATCACCCAAAGTCCGATCAGCAACGCACAGGCCAGACCGACCGACAGACCAACCAGGTTGAGAAGAGAGAACTGGCGGTCCTTGACCAGGTTGCGCCAGGCGATCTTCCAGTAATTCTTGAACATGAATAGAATTTCCGGGAGACGCAGCCAGTTTGATGCCCATTTTTCAACAAATTGGAAATCAGTTACCGCCCACCGCTTTGAACGCCGCTCATGTCCGGAATCGATACATCGGGTGTCCGCCGGCGATTGCCGTCACGGTCCACCGGGTTGAACAAGTTGAACAAGGCCACGGCCACCACGATGACGCAATAGGCCGCCACCTGCTGCACGTCCACTTTTTCCCCGAAAACGGTCATCGCCAGGATGAAACCTACCAGCGGGTTGATGTTCAGCAGGATCCCGACCGTGGAAGACCGCAATCCTTTCAGTGCATACAGGTTCAGGAAAAGTGGAAAGATCGTAAAAGCGACGGCGATAACCACGATCAGGAAATAAAATCGGGATTCCTGCGGCGCCGGTCCGTGAAACCGCGGAAAAAGGGCCAGCAACAGCAAGGCTGAAAAAAGCACCTGCCCGCTTAATAAAAGGAACCGGTCGGCGCCATAATCCTTTCGCTGACTGACCAGATAGAGGGCATAGGAGAAAGCGACGACGATGCTATACAACAGATCGGCAAGATGATTGAAAGCCAGTATGCCGCAACCCGCGGCGCTCAGCAACACCGCCAGCCACTGACCCCTGGTGAGATGCTCTTTCAGGATCAGCCAGGCGAATACTGTCGTCAATACTGGACAAACCAGATAGGCGAAGGCCGATGCCTTGACGCTGACATTGTTGACGACATAGATATACGAGAACCAGTTGCCCGTCAGAAAAAGACCTCCCCCGAACAGTTGGAAAAGCAAACCCCGTTTGTCACGATGCGACAACCCCGAAAACAGACGCCGGTTAGCCACCCACACTTTGCGACGGATCAGGCTGCTAACGGGAAACATCAATGCAGCGCTGATGAATACCCGGTAAAACAGGATGTCGAGGGCTGCATAGTTGGCCAGCGGCCGCAATACCAGGCTAAAAAATCCCCATATCGTGAAGGCGGTTACCGCAGCCGCATAATAGGTCACAGGCTTCATGCGATGTAAGTTCTGAATTTTCCCGGCGGCGTCTTTATATATGTATTTTGCATATATGTTTTGCGTTACAATTTCTTTCTATTATCTTCATCCCAAATTCAATTCCTAATGCCAAACCTCTACCCTGGCATCAAACCGTTATTCCCCGGCGGACGAAGGCTCGCTTGCCTCTGTCTGGTCGTATTTCTTCCTGCGATCATCGCAACTATTGTCCCAACTATCGTCATAGCCCAGCCTACCATAAGCTCGGTAGCCCCGCTTAGAGGACCCGTAGGTACACCCGTGACCATCAGCGGCAACAATTTCAATGCGACCCCCTCGTCCAACATCGTTTACTTCGGTTCGGTCAGGGCGCAGGTGACGG
>DASYSV010000297.1:0-5461 GCA_036010185.1 Puia sp. | reverse complement strand
GCATGATAGTAAACACCATCGACCTTTTCAATGAAGACCCGGTCGACGCGAGAGCGCTATACTGCCATTATTTTAATGACTTGCCAAGCGAGTTCTATATCAGCGGGATCGACGGTGAAAAAGCCTTCACAGCCTTTTCGGAAAAATATGCCGCCAGGATAGCCCGGGTATTTAAATACGAATGGTATGACAAGGAGAAAAAGAAGGTCTGTTTCTGGCGGGCGTTGGCAGTCCTGGATAATCAATGCGTTGCAGAATTCGATCAGTCCGTCTGTGAGCTCTGGCATAATGACCGGGAAGCGGCATTCCTGATAGAAGCGGCAAACCTGATCGCACCGTTCAAACAACGGCAGCGTCGCGAGGCGCTCGAGATCAATGTGGTCATCAGGGGAAACAACCGGCTGGAGCTAAAGGCGATGGAGATCAAACGGACACGGCTGGACCTTGGCCTTTACTACAATCCTGGTTTTCGGGAGATCGATACGGTCATCCGGCAACGATTGAACAAGTCGAAGGATAAAGGGATCGTGCTGTTGCATGGGATCCCGGGGACAGGTAAGACGACCTATCTGCGCTATCTGATCAGCCGGATAAAGAAGCGGATCCTGTTCGTTTCACCGGCAGTCACCAACGATCTCATGAACCCGGACTTTATCCAGTTGCTGACAAGCAATCCGGATACGGTGCTCATCATCGAGGATGCGGAGAATGTGATCATGGACCGAAGACACAATCCGGGCTCATCGGTCTCGAACCTGTTGAACATTTCGGATGGACTGCTTTCGGATTTTCTGAGCGTCCAGCTGATCTGCACTTTCAACAGCCCTTTGACCCTGGTCGACAGCGCGCTGCTCCGGAAAGGACGACTGATCGCCAAATACGAGTTCGGAAAACTGGATGTCGCGCAATCACAGCGACTCAGCAACCACCTCGGATTCGATACGATCATCACAAGTCCGATGACAGTCGCGGAGATAGCAGGCCAGCACGAACGCCAGGTCGAGCCCGAAAGGATGGAGATCCTGGGCTTCAGGAGTCATCTTGCGACGAATTAAAATATTCCCTACTTCCTATTTTCGGTCTTGTCGAGAATCTGCAATATCGCTTTTTCGATCCTATCCTTTTCCGCGAAAGCAATCAGGTGTCCCCTGCCCGGTATCATTCGTATATCCAGGTAGGGGACATTCGTTAAATGCTCGCGCGCGAAAGTGGCATT
Source organism: Puia sp. (assembly GCA_036010185.1). Taxonomy (GTDB): domain Bacteria; phylum Bacteroidota; class Bacteroidia; order Chitinophagales; family Chitinophagaceae; genus Puia. Next base: position 4,245 of record DASYSV010000297.1, on the reverse strand, counting down.
CGTGGTATCCACCAGTCCATCCTTTTCACCCTGAAGATAGATTACGGGTACATGGATCCGTCCCCACAGCGGTAACATCTTCGTCAGCTCCTCTTTGTGATGGACCTTTTCCTGGTTGGCCGTTTGCAGCATACGCGGCACCACCCAGTGAATCAGCGGGCTCTCGATAGCATAGGTGAACCAGAACATCCTTTCCTGCCCCGGGCCCAGCGGGGGCGCCACCAGCACGAGTCCATCCACCAGTTCCGGATGATCCATCGCCAACCGGCAGGCGATAGGGCTGCCATAAGAAACTCCTACCACGATGATCGGATGATGAGCCTTGTGAAGACTATCCAGCATAGGGACTTGCGCGGCTGCTTGTTGGGCTATATCCGGCAATGGGTCGGCCAACCCGGAATATCCATAGCCCGGCCGGTCCGCCGCGAACATCGTGGCCCGCGACAGCAACGTGCTGTCGGAAAGGTAACTCTTCCAATAGCTGAGAGAGCTGGGCGCGCCATGGATGAACAGGATGGTAGCATCCGGAGAATCGCCCACCTGCACATAGCGTATCTGGCGGCCCTCCGTTTTATAATATCCGATCTTCGGTTGGATATGACGGCCGCTGAACCAGGTCAATAATTCGCTATTGTCCATCCTGAACTGCACCAGCCGGTCAAAAACGAGAAGAAGAGTAATAAAAAAGATCAATAACGCTAAAATTGTCCGGACGATGATCCGGCCGATCCTTGCCATCATACATTAGATATAACGATTATAATCTCCGTCAATAAAATTAGGCAAAATGACGGCCGGTTCGTCGTTACAATCGGCTTTTTTATGTAAAGAATTCCCGCCGCCCTGGAATAATAGCTAATTTGACGGCATTAAACGATCCTCGTCTATGATCCTCACACTGCTTTCCCATCAATGGAAATCGTTCTGGCGACGCCGGGGCGCCGGCAGGAATCTGGCACTTCAGCTGTTGTTCGGGTTCATGATCCTTTACCTCCTTGGTTGCGCCCTCTTCCTGGGCTTCGCCCTCAAACATCTGCTTCAGCAGCTGCTCCCGCACCAGGATATCATCGACACCTTTTGCAGTTTCATCCTCTATTATTTCGGCATCGATATCATACTCCGGCTGGCCATGCAGGAACTTCCCGTGTTGACGGTGACACCCTACCTGTCGCAGAACATCCGTCGCCGGCAGCTGGTATCTTTTCTGAACATCCGTTCACTTTTCCATTTCTTCAATTTCCTGCCGCTGATCCTGTTCTTCCCCTTTATCTTCACGGTGATACTTCCCGTCTACGGTTGGCCGACCACGATCGCCTTCACGATCGCGATCCTGTCGCTCACGGCCTTCAACCACTTTCTCCTGTTATACATTAAACGAAAGCTCATTATCAACAGCTGGTGGCTTATCGGGTTTATCGGGTTGCTCCTGGTATTTTGTATCCTTGACCGTATGAAGATCCTTCCGGTACGGAATATATCCACAACGGTCTTCACCCGATGTCTCCATCTTCCCTGGCTGGTGGTGGTCCCGATCCTGGCGGCAATGCTGGCATTCGTAGTCAACCGGCGCATGCTCCTTCGCAACCTGTACGTGGAGGAGATCCGGTCGGCACAAAAAAGCAGGCGTTCACTCGATTATGCATGGTTGCGCCATTGGGGAGCCGTCGGCGACCTGATGGCCCTGGATTTCCGTCTCATCGCCAGGAACCGGCGGCCAAGATCGGTAGTGCTGATTGCAGTTGCTTTTCTTATGTATGGATTTATATTTTACCAGCCCAGGAACCTCGATCCCATGCGATTCGGTCTAATGCTTTTCTGCGGTCTGTTCATGACGGGTCTTTTCCTGATCAATTACGGACGGTGGGGTTTTGCCTGGCAAAGCGGACATTTTGACGGTCTGCTCGCGTCCAATCTTTCCGTCGAAGAGTATATCCGCGGTAAAGCCACGCTCTATACGCTAGGCACCACCCTGGCATTTATTATCACCACCGCCTACGGTTTCATCGACCGTAGGATCGTCCCTATCGAAGCCGCCGCATGGCTGTATAACATAGGCGTGACCGTTCCGCTGAGTCTCTGGGCCTCGATGTTCAACTCCCGGGCTATCGATATAGATAAGAGCGCAATGTTCAATTATCAGGGTACCGGCGGCGCAGAGATGTTGTATTCGGTGATCGTTTTTCTATCGCCCTTCGCGATCTATCTGCCAGTGTCGCTCGTTTTCAATTCCTGGACGGGTATCGCCGCGATCGCCGCAGCCGGCGCGATTGGACTGCTGTTCCGCGGACGTTTGATCGTCCTGCTGAAAAAAGAATTCTATAAACGTAAATACCTGATGCTGCAAGGCTTCAGAGAAAAATAAACCCTCAAAAATGATAACGATCAACAAACTGACCAAAGCATATAACGGCAAAGTCGTGGTCAATATTCCTACGCTGGACATCAAAGAAGGAGAGTTACTCGGGTTGGTCGGCAACAATGGTGCGGGCAAGACCACGTTGTTCAGACTCCTGCTCGATCTGGTCAGGGCGGATGCCGGAGAGGTCTTCTCGAAAGGACAACCGGTCAGCACTACCGAAGAATGGAAAAGCTATACAGCCGCTTATCTCGACGAGGGTTTCCTCATCGGCTATCTGACACCGGAAGAATATTTTTATTTTGTTGGAAACCTGCACGGGGTCTCCCGGTCTAACGTAGATCAGTTCCTGCGTGGTCTGGACGATTTTTTCGCAGGTAGCGTTCTGAAAACAGGGAAATACATACGCGATCTGTCCAAAGGCAACCAGTTCAAGACCGGCATTGCAGCCTGTCTTCTTGCAGACCCGGAACTCGTGATCCTGGATGAGCCCTTTGCCAACCTGGACCCCTCTTCGCAGATGCGGCTGATCCGCATGCTGAAGGATGTTTGCGCAAAAAAGAGAACCACTGTCCTGATCAGCAGTCATGACCTGAACCATGTTACCGACGTATGTCATCGTATCCTGCTGATGGAAAAGGGCAGGATCATCAAGGACACCGATACGACGGCCGATACACTTCAGGAACTGGAGGCCTATTTCCAGGTTTAGAATCAATCCGGATGAAGAAAAAGAATCGTTTCTCCTTTTGGAAGATCTCATTGTGGCTGGCGGGCATCAACCTGTTCTGGCTCATCCTGGCGCTGGTGATGATCAAATATGTAAAGTTCCCCTACCAGACATGGAACCCGCAGTCATTCAATACACCCTTTTTCCTACTGCGAATGGGCGTATCGCTCGTATTCCAGTGCTTTTATTATTATTTTGCCCTGAATTGGTATTACCGGCTGATTGCCCGCAGGGCATCCTTGAAAAGATTCGCTCTTGCCTCGCTGCTCCTCTTCATAGCCTGCATCACCTATGCCGGTCTCAACGACCTAACTATCCAAAAGGAAGAGCTAAAGGTGGTCCTGGACATCAGCCTAAAGGCGTTTGCCTATGGTATATCGGGTCTTTTCCATATTCTCACGGCCCTGGCCATCGCCGCGATCGCGCGTCAGCTGGATGAAAAAAGGGATCAGGCCGAAAATCAGCGGGTGCTCGAGCAACGCTCTTCCCGGTTGGAAAGAGAAAAGCTACAGGCCGATTATCTGTTTCTCAAGGCACAGATCAATCCTCATTTCCTGCACAATACGCTGAATTTTCTCTATGCCCGCGCGCTGCCCTTGTCCCCCGAACTTTCTGAAGGGATACTCACCCTATCGGAGATCATGCGGTATTCGCTGGACCATCGCGAGGAAGAGGACGGGAAGGTGCTGCTCACACGCGAGCTCGAGCATGTACACAATGTCATCCGTCTCCAACAGCTACGTTTTGGTCACAGCCTGCAGGTCCGGTTCGTGCTTAAAGGCGATCCTGCGGGTTTGCGCATTCTACCATTCATTCTGATCACCCTCGTCGAGAACGCCTTTAAACACGGCGATCTCCGCGACCCGGACAACCCTGCAAAGATCGAGCTGGACGTATCCGGACCGGGCAGCCTGCATTTCATCTGCAGCAACAGGAAGAAGGGTGGGCCCAAAGAACTTTCGACCGGCATCGGTCTCGACAACAGCCGCCGGCGGCTCGAGCTCACCTATGGAGAGAATTATTCTTTATATATTAAAGATCAACTGGATTTCTTTACCGTCGATCTTACTATAACTTTGTAACATGACCTGTATCATCGTGGATGACGAACAGCACGCGATCGATGTGCTCGAGCATTATGTGCGGCAATTGCCTGCCC
>DASYSV010000068.1:0-12495 GCA_036010185.1 Puia sp. | reverse complement strand
ATCTATCAATGGTTGGCGGGACGAAAGTCATATAAACCCGTTTCGCTTTATCCCGACGACATCCTGGTAACAAACAATGAATAATATTCACTACTATATCCGAACTATGCACTATACATTCCATATCAGACCGCTTACTATCGTTGCGTTGTGCACTGCCTTTTCCGCATGCGGCGATCATTCGAAAGATGGGGCGCAGGCAACGTCCGCAATACCGGCCGCACAGGACACTGCACAGGTATTCCTGCTCCGGAGCGATACCGCCAACAAAACGGTCGAGCTTCCGTCGGAATTACTGCCTTATTTGCAAACCGATCTTTCTGCCAAGGTGCAGGGCTATGTCAAGGAAATAAAAGTGGACATCGGCGACCAGGTGCATAAAGGTCAAACACTTGCTATCATCGAGGCTCCGGAGGTAAATACCCAGGTGAGCCAGTCCGAGGCCGCCCTACAGGCTGCCAGGGCGAAATATACCGCCAGCGCGGATAAATACCATCGTCTGTATGAGGCCTCACAGTCGGCCTCCCCCGGGATCGTCGCGCCGGTAGACCTTATCAGCAGCCATGATCAAATGCTCGCGGACAGCGCTGCTTTTGAGGTTGTGCGTCAGCAATCCAAGGCATATAAGGAAGTCTCGGGATATCTGCATATCACCGCTCCATTTAACGGGGTCATCACCAACAGGAAAGCGGACCCGGGTGCGCTTGTGAGCGCAGGCACCATACTTCTTACGGTACAGGACAATAACGTCCTTCGATTGCGTGTAGCCGTTCCCGAGATTTATGTCGCCGCGGCAGCAGGGCGTACCAGCCTGTCATTTGCCGTTGACGCATATCCCGAAGAACGCTTCACCGGCAAACTCACCCGGAAGACAGAGACCATCGATCCCACGACACGTACGGAGCTCTGGGAATTCGATGTAATTAACAACAAGCATTTATTGAAAGCCGGCACTTTCGTATCGGCGCGTCTTCAACTGGAGAGAAACACCCCGTCCTTTATACTGCCGCCATCCGCCATTGCAACGACGCTGGAACGGAAATTCGTGATACGGGTAACGGATGGCAAGGCCCAGTGGGTCGACGTACGCCAGGGCATGACGACCGATGCCGGGATCGAAGTGTTCGGCGATCTGCACAAAAGCGATACCCTGTTGGTCAAAGCTACCGATGAGCGAAAACCCGGCAGTTCAGCTGTTTGGAAGGTGGTTCGTTAGGGTCTAATGTTAAGAAATTATTACCAATCGTCGGTGTCGGGCATGCCGGTTCTCATCCGCGCTATCTTGTCGATCATTATGAAGGGATTCAATGCCATCGTACAAATCTTCCTGCCGAAGGACAAGGTCTTCTATTCACTGTTCGAAGAAGTGGCGGACAGTGTCGCGAGAATGGGCGAGCTATTAAAAGAAGTGGTCGGGGAGCAGGATTTCGACAAGCGGGCGGCTCTGATCCTGCAGCTCGAGGAGCAGGAGCATGTCAATGACGACCTGACGCATCGCATTTTCACCGAGCTGGGCCGGAATTTCATCACTCCTTTCGACCGGGAGGACATCCACTATCTCGCCAGTGCGTTGGATGACATCTGCGATTATATCTATGCCGCCGGCAAAAAGATCAATTTTTATAAGGTGAACCCCAATGACCCGGGGATCCAGAAAATGGCAGATCTGATCCAGCAGGGGGCAAACCAGATATGTGGTGCGGTGAAAGAGCTGCGGAACATGCGGAATATGCGGACCATTACGGACGCGCTGGTGAGGGTCAACAGCATCGAGAATCAGGCCGACGACGTTTTCGACATGAGCATCGAGCGTCTTTTTGCGATGGAGCCGGATGCCAAGGAGGTCATCAAAAAAAGGGATATCTACCGGGTGATGGAGACTGTAACCGATAAGTGCGAGGATGCGACGAATGTTATAGAATCCATAATAATCAAATATGCTTAGGGCGGCCCGATGGGCCGCCGCGGAGAAATGTAATTTTTTCTGCCTACCTTTGGCCTCCGCCGCATCAAATGCCAAAAAGAATACATAAGTACCTGTTTTATACACTGATCGCCGTCGTGTACGGAGTATTCTTTTCCGTTGAATCCTTTTACAATTTCGAGGGGCATTCCGAAGCCAAAAAGTTACTGAGCCATGCTTCGCTGGTCCGTCTTACAGACGGCAACCGCGGCGTTTCCACCTCATCGGCCCGATTCCCGTCCTCGCATTCGATACGGCTGAACAAACGGTACCAGCAGGAGAACTTCACCCCCTGTCCCATTTTCCGCGTGGAAATGCCGGTATGTTATGTCGTGCCCAGGACACCCCGGCCCTATCCTGTTTGCCCATTACCCTTTATTACGATCGATCATTCCTCCCTGCGCGGGCCTCCCATTGCCGCCTGATCTTTCCGTAAAAACTTTCTTCCATCTAAATCTATATTATTATTATGGTTGCTTTCTGTACCAGAAAGTTGTACCGGGCTATCAGCATTCTGCTGCTGATGCCCCCACTTTCCCTTTTTGCGCAGCAAAAAACCTATACACTGGCTGAATTCGTCGATAGCGCCCAAAGGCACCTACCGGTGTTGCTGCAGAAGAGATCGCTCGTCGACGCCGCCAAAGCCGGGGTCACGGATGCCCGGCATGCGTTCCTTCCCAATTCGTATCTCGGGGCCGAGTTGACGGCGGGAACGGACAATTCGCTACCCGGAAGCTATATCTCTTTCGGCGTTATCCCATCGAGTTCCAGCGGGGTACGGGCTTCGAATAATTATCAACCGGCGCTCGGCAATATCGGTTTCTTTTCCAATCAATACGAGCTCTATGATTTCGGTCTCAAAAAGGCTACGGTCCAAAATGCACAGGCATTCGCCAATCTCTCGCAGGCCGACCTGGAACGGGAGACCTATCTGATCAAATGGCAGGTCGCCAGGCTGTACCTCGATATCCTGAAGAGCCAGTTCCAGCTGTCCATCGACCGGGAGAACGTACACCGGTACGACACCATTTATAAGGTGATACAGGCGGTGACCCGTAGCGGGATCAAACCGGGCGCGGATTCGGCGCTGGCGATGGCTGAGCTGTCAAGGACGCGTACCACCTATAATCAGACCATGGGACAGGTGAGACAATTGCAACAGCAGCTCAGCTATCTCACGGGTATACCGGCCGGCGGTATCGCCATCGATACCTCTAAGACCAATGACTACCGGACCCTTCTTTCAGGGAACCGTACCGACAGCCTGGTGACCGGCAATCCGCTGGTCGATTATTTCGACAAAGAGCGGGCAATGTATCTCCAGCGGGAACAGTTGGTCCGAAAATCCTATCTGCCCCGTGTGCTTCTCAATGGCGTCGGTTGGGCCAGGGGTTCGAGTATCGATTATACCGATCAATACAAATCGTCAGCGATCAGCGGTCTCGGCTACCAGCGGTTCAATTATATGGCCGCGCTGACGGTGGAGTACGATCTGTTCAATACCGTCCACCGGAAGGATAAGGCGTTGATCGCCCGAAACAATGTGGCAGCCAGCGAGTATGGGCTACAACAGCAGCAGTTGTCACTGCAGAATGTGGGCAACAAGGCGGAGGAAGGTATAAAGACGGCATCGCTGAACCTCATAGAGATCCCGATCCAGGTGCGCTCTGCCGAGGACGCCTTTAATCAAAAGACCGCCCAGTACAAAGCCGGCATCATCAACCTCGTTGACCTGACGAACGCTTCGTATGTGCTGTATTCGGCGCAAATATCCTACGCAGAAACGATCAACGATTGGTTCCTGGCCAACCTGGATAAGGCCGCGGCCACGGGTAGTCTGAATCAATTCATCCAACTCATCAAATAATACACCTGATGATACGTGCAGCTTTAAAAAGGCCTATCAGCGTACTCGTCCTCTTCACGGGCCTTTTACTGTTTTCCGTCATGGCCGTCCGGACCATCCCGATAGACATATTTCCCAAACTGAATTTGCCGGTCATATATGTGATTGAATCCTATGGCGGCATGTCGCCGCAACAGATGGAAGGGTTTTTTTCGACCCGTATGATGGATCAGTTCCTGTATGTCAACGGCGTCAGAAGCATTGAGAGCAAGAACATTCAGGGGCTGACGCTGATCAAGATCTCGTTCTACGACAACACCAATATGGCCGAGGCGTCTGCCCAGCTGGCATTACAGGTAAATCGGGCAGCCAAGTTCTTTCCACCCGGCGCATTACCGCCGCAGGTGATCCGGTTCGACGCTTCTTCTCTTCCGGTCGGACAGTTGGTGTTCAGCAGCAAGACCAAGTCCCTGAAAGAAATCTACGACCTCGTCGCCACCCGTATCCGGCCGATGTTCGCATCGGTGCGCGGGTTGTCGGCACCTCCTCCATTCGGGGCGAATTCGAGATCGATCGTGGTCGGTGTCGATCCGGAAAAACTGCGGCGTTATAACATTTCACCCGACCAGGTAGTGGAGGCGATCGCGAGGAACAATTCGATGACACCGGCAGGGAACCTCCGGATCGACAGCCTTATGTATGTGACCACCGTCAACTCTCTCGAGGATCATGTGCAGGAGTTCGAAGACATCCCGATCGTGACAAATGGATCTTCGACGGTATTTATACATGACATTGCCACTGTCAGTGATGCCTCCGATGTCACTGTGGATTATGCGCTGATCAACGGCAAAAGATCCGTCTATATCCCTGTCGTAAAAACAGCCGATGCCTCAACCTGGGATGTGGTTCAGGACCTCAAGTCCAGGCTACCGGAGATGAAGAACCTGATGCCGGACGATGTCAATATCAGCTATGAGTTCGACCAATCTGTATTTGTGATCAACTCGGTAAAGAGCCTGATGACCGAAGGTATACTGGGAGCGATTCTCACCGGTCTGATGGTGCTGCTTTTCCTGAGAGATTGGCGAAGCAGCCTGGTCGTGATCATTACCATTCCCGTCTCCATCCTGAGCGCCATCCTGTTCCTGAGCCTGTCCGGCCAGACGATCAATATGATGACATTGAGCGGGCTGGCGTTGGCGATCGGTATTTTGGTGGACCAGGCAACGGTCACCATTGAAAACATTCATCAGCACCTGGAAATGGGCAAGCCAAAGCGACAGGCCATCCTGGAAGCGTGCGAGGAGATTTCCTTTCCGCTATTGCTCATTCTCCTCTGCATCCTGGCGGTGTTCGCGCCTTCCTTCGTTATGAAAGGAGTGCCCAAGGCGATGTTCCTTCCCCTGTCCATGTCTATAGGGTTTGCCATGATCATATCTTACATCGCCGCCCAAACGCTGGTGCCCGTCATCTCGAATTGGCTGCTAAAAGAAGAGATGTTCCGGTACAAGCATACCGGCTTCCATGCGCATGCCGGATTGGCGCTTGACAAAAAGGAGGTAGATGAGGTGGGTCGGCACACCCGCCAGGATACCCATCATTCCCAGGAAAATGGGTTCTTTCAGCGTATCAAGATGCGGTTGACCAGCCGCCTGGAGAAATGGATGCCGAAACGAAAGTGGATCGTTCCTGTCTATCTCCTTCTCTCCCTGGGCGCCGCAGGCTTTTGTTTCGCAATCATTGGAAAAGACCTGATACCCAAAACCAATAATGGAGAATTGCAGGTCCGGATAAAAGAGCCGGACGGGACCAGGCTGGAAAAAACCGAAAGAACGGTAAGGGGGATCCTGAATGTGCTGGACTCGACGGTGAACGGCCATGTAGCTGTCAGCTCCGCGTATGTCGGATTGGTGCCCAGTAGCTATGGCACCAGCAACCTGTACGTTTTTAACAGTGGCACCAACGAAGCCGTTATGGAAGTGGAGCTGGACAAAGATTATAAGGTCGATCTGGATGGGTTGAAGGACAAACTGCGCGAAACGATCCATCAGGTATATCCTGCTGTGACTGTTTCCTTCGAACCGATCGAACTGACGGAAAAGATCATGGCGCAGGGTGCCTCTACGCCAATCGAAGTGCGGATCGCGGGCAAAAATTTCGACAACATCAAGGATTACGCCGAAAGGCTGACCGGCAATCTCAAAAAGATACCCTATCTGCGCGATATACAGATCGCCCAGCCCCTGCATTTTCCGACTATAAGCATGCATATCGACCGGTACCGGCTGGCGCAAATGGGATTAAGCCTCAACGAAGTGGCGAGGAGCATCACGGATGCCACCTCTTCCAGCCGTTTCACTGAAAAAGTGCAATGGCTGGACCAAAAAGTGGCCTATACTTACCAGGTGCAGGTTCAGGTGCCGGAATACATCATGAATTCCATCGAACAGCTGAAATCCATTTCGCTCGTTAAGGGGAGGAGCCGCCCGGTATTATCGGATGTGGCTCAATTCAGCATCGATACGCTGCCTGGCGAGTATGACCGTTCGGGTCCCCGGCGGTTCCTGACGGTAAGCGCCAATATCGACCACAAGGATCTGGGCGCGGCCACAGCGGCAGTCCGGAACGCGGTAGCCGACCTGGGAGCGCTGCCGCCGGGTCTGATCACCCAGGTCAGGGGTATGTCCTCGTTATTGACGGACACCCTGGATTCCCTGCAGGCGGGCCTGCTGGTCGCCATTGTCGTCATCTTGTTGCTGCTGGCGGCCAACTACCAGTCCTTCGGCCTGGCGATCTCCGTACTGGCGACGGTACCCGCGGTATTGCTGGGAGCCATGCTGATGCTGCTGGCGACAGGCGCCACCCTGAACCTCCAATCCTACATGGGCATTATCATGTCCATGGGGGTGTCGGTGGCGAATGCCATCCTGATCGTAACAAATGCAGAATCGCTGCGATTGGAGTACAAGGACCCATTCAGGGCGGCCTGCGTGAGCGCCGGCATAAGGTTGCGCCCCATTCTGATGACGAGCATGGCTATGATCGCCGGCATGGTCCCCATGGCCAGTGGTATCGGTGAGGCGGGCGACCAGTCCGCTCCCCTTGGCGCAGCCGTTATCGGAGGCCTGGCCGCCTCCACCTTTGCCGCCCTGTTCATGGTGCCGCTGGTCTATGGTTGGGTCAGGCAAAAATCATCCTTTCAATCTGTTTCCTTATTACCCGAACTTTCAAATCAACAAACTATTCCATCATGAGATATTCTATCCTGTTCGTCGCCGTTGTTCTGTTTTTTGCGGCCTGCACTTCCGACAGGGCAGCGGATAAAATCAAGGCAAAAAACGAAGTCGCACCGGCTCATTACCAACTGGACACGATCGAGAAGCACGGGGTAGCCTCGGTGATCAAACTTCCCGGTCAGCTGGCAGCCTATGAGGAGGTAAGCATCTATCCAAGGGTGAACGGCTATGTAAAATCAGTGTTGGTGGATATCGGCTCGCAGGTCTCGAAGGGCCAGCTGTTGATGGAACTGGAGGCGCCGGAGCTGTTACAGGCCACCATGGAAGCCCGTGAAAAATATGCCCGCAGCCTGGCCGATTTTTCGATGTCGAAAGAACATTATCAGCGTCTGCTGGAAGCTGCTCAAACGGCGGGCGCCGTTTCGCCGCTGGATCTGTCCACACTGAAATCCCGGATGATGGCGGACAGCGCGCTCAGCAATGCGGAGAAGAGCAACTGGCAGGTACAACAAACGATGCTTTCCTACCTCAGGGTCACCGCCCCGTTCGATGGAGTGATAACCGAACGGAATGTGCATCCCGGCACCCTGATCAGCGCCTCGGGTAAGGATAAACCCGTGCTGGAATTGAAACAAGTGGCTCACCTGCGCCTGCAAGTGGATATCCCGGAAAACCTGGCAGTGAACCTGAAAGATAAAGACAGCCTTACTTTTTACACGAGCGCGCTGCCCGGCACAAGGATGACCGGCTATATCAGCCGCAAATCCATGAATGTAAATACGGAATTCCGTTCCGAAAGAATGGAGGCGGATGTGATGAATAAGAGTGGGAGGTTGTCCCCTGGCATGTATGCCGACGTCCTGGTCTATTCCAATGGCAACCCGAACGGCTTAACCGTGCCGCGGTCGGCTGTAGTGACTTCCACCGAAAGGAAATATGTCATCGTGGTCCGGGACGGAAAGACCGTCAAGGTCAATGTCAGTACCGGCAACGAAAGCGGCGGAAAGGTGGAGATAGTAGGCGCCGTGGCGCCGGGCGAACAAGTGATCACCAATGCAAACGATGAGATAAAAGAAGGCATTGCCTTAAAATAAGGATCGTTTTCCATGAATGTCGGCTATACGACACGGGGACCGTTGTATTGCTCTATATTTGTTGTATGACCGTCCTCGTTTTTACGGCTATCATCTTTGTAGGGGCGGTGGTAGCCGGGTTATTGGGTTCGCTCACCGGCCTTGGCGGGGGCGTGGTGATCATCCCTCTGCTGACCCTGGTCTTCAAGGTGGATATCCACTATGCCATCGGTGCGTCCCTGGTCAGCGTGATCGCCACGTCATCAGGTGCGGCCGCCGCTTATGTGAAAGAAGGCATTACCAATATCCGGCTGGGTATGTTCCTCGAACTGGCTACGACGGTCGGCGCGATCATCGGGGCCTGGATGGCTACGTGGCTGTCGACTTCGATCATCGCCATCCTTTTCGGTGCGATCCTCATTCTTTCAGCCATCCTGTCCTTCGTACGACTGGCGGATCCGGCAGTCACCGGTAAGCCCGGTTCTTTGTCTCAGCGATTACGGCTGAACAGCAGCTTCCCAACCGCAGAAGGCGAACAACCTTATTTCGTGAAGCATGTGATCGGCGGATTCTTTATGATGAACATTGCAGGGATCATCTCCGGATTATTGGGCATCGGCTCGGGGGCGCTAAAAGTGATCGCCATGGACAATGTGATGCGCGTGCCGTTCAAGGTATCCACCACCACCAGCAATTTCATGATCGGCGTGACTGCGGCCGCCAGTGTCGGCATCTATCTGAAACGGGGATATATCGATCCCAGCCTTTCCATGCCGGTGGTATTGGGCGTGCTGGCCGGCGCATTTGCGGGATCAAAGATACTCACCACCGCCAGGACTACACGGCTGAAGACGCTGTTCGCGTTCGTGATCCTTGTGCTTGCCGCGGAGATGATCTACAACGGGTTTGTACACAATATTTGAAAAATGGCTATAAATATCCGTGATACCGACTTGAAAAGGACCATTGGTCAGTTGCTGCGGTATGGCGTACTGTCGTCGTCCGCAATCGTGTTGACTGGCGGTATTGTGTATCTCGTGCGGCATGGCGGCCAGTATCCGCAATACCATTCCTTTCTGGGCGAGCCGGATAAGATGCGGCGGCCCGCGCTGATGTGGAAAGCGATGTTGCGGGGCGAAGGCCGGGCGTTGATACAGATCGGTCTGCTGGTGCTGATCGCCACGCCCATCGCGCGGATCATTTTTTCCATCTTCGGATACCTCCTGGAAAAAGATTACCTGTACACCGTGATCACGGCGATCGTACTGCTGGTCATCGTGTGGAATTTCTAACCGGGGCAGCTCATTCTTCCGCCTCTTCCTCGTAGTATTCCTCTTCGGTGGCCGGCGGATAAAGGCTTTCGAGCTGTTGGGCCGTCTCCTCGTCTACTTCCTCGACTAATTTGAAGATGGGCTCATCCTGATATTTGAAGAAATCCTCGGCCTGGGGAAGGAAACTCCGCAGCAAAACCGTTTCTCTGGTATGAAGAATCACCGAGATCAATTCAATATCCGAGTCTGCGTCTACCTGGATCAGGTAATATGTGTTGGGCTTTAATTCTCCAAAGCTGGCCATGGTAAGATGATTTAGTCTGTAAGTTAACAAACGAGCCGGCCACGGGTTGAATGTCCATGTTAAAAAAAAGAGACCCTTTACAGGGTCTCTTTCATTCGGAGGGGAGATCGCTTATACGGTCTCCTTTTTACGCGCGGCCTGCTTTTTATCTTTGACCTTCGCCACCTTTTTGGCAGGTTTGGCGGAAGATGCTTTTTTGCCGTTCTTTTTTTGCTTCTTGCTGACCTTCAACAGATCGCGGCTGATCAGTTTGCTGACCTTCTTCACGCGGGTAGCCAGCTTTTTTTCCCCCAGTTCTTGTTTATAGTCGGCCAGGGCTCCTGTCAGTTTGTCCCCAATCTCCTTACGAACCTGTTTTTTGTCCGGACTCGCAGGATGCACGGTTTCTTGTTGATTCATACAGATAAATGTTATATGTGATAACCTAAATTTAATATTAATATAATAATCCCCAATGTTAAGTTTTTTGTGTCGTCGCCGTTTGCTGCTGACATAAGGCTGTCACGGGGCGGTGGTTACTTTGTCTTAACAAAACCACTTTTTATGTCAACGATCAAACCGCTGTTAAAGGAACTGGAGCAGGAAGCTCAGACCACCCGCAAGATGCTGGAACGCGTACCGACCGCATATTTTACCTGGCAGCCGCACAAAAAGAGCATGACCGTTCAGCAGTTGGCCACCCATATTGCCGAGCTGCCCAGCTGGATCACCATGGCCGTGACGACCGACGGACTCGATTTTGCCGCTAATCCCTATGAACACAAGGAATTGCATAACAATGCCGAACTGATGACCTATTTCGAGGAGTCGCTGGCAGACGGAAGATCGCATCTGGCCGATACTACCGAGGACAAGCTGGAGGAAACCTGGACCCTGCGTAACGGCGAGCAGGTCTATCATGTCGCGACAAAGGGGGAGATCGTCCGGATGGCCTATTGTCAGATCGTTCATCACCGGGCCCAGTTGGGTGTCTTTCTCCGGCTATTGGATATCCCTATCCCCGGGAGTTATGGCCCGAGTGCGGATGAGCATGAGAATTAAGGTGTTGGGGCGCCGCGCTGACAGTTTCGGGGCGGCGCCCGTCATGTAGCAATTATAAACGTAAGGGGAACGCCGGTTCGGGAGTGGGCAGACCAGTATCCCGCAGGATGGCCGCAAACCGGAAAATATCGTCCGCCAGTCGCTGCGGCTGCTCCATCGCCAGGAAATGTCCCCCTTCGGGCAGGATGGTCCACTGTCGTACATCCAGGATCCGCTCGGCAAACTCTCTCGGCGCGTTACCAAACTCTCTTGGAGCCAGGCAGATTCCTGCCGGTACCTGGATCCTTCCGGCCGCCATGGACGAAGGGTGATGAAAGGTTTCATAATATAGCCGGAAAGACGAGCCCGCGGTCTGGGTGACCCAATAAATGGTCAAATTGGTCAGCAGCTGGTCCCGGGAATAGGTCTGCTCCAGGTGACCGTCATGATCGGTCCAGGTATGGAATTTTTCGATGATCCATGCGGCCAGCCCGATGGGAGAATCATTGAGCGCATAGGCAAGTGTCTGCGGCTTGGTCGCCTGCAGCATGCCGTATGCCCCCTCGGCCCGGGTCCATTGAGCACCGGTTTCCAGATATTCTTTTTCGGCAGGACTGAGCTCGAGCTCGGTCAGATCCAAAACGCCCCTGACCGGAACATCTGTCATATGGATCCCAAGCAGGCGGTCGGGAAACATCCGGGCAAGTTGCACGGCGATGCTGCTTCCCCAATCGCCGCCATGACAAATAAACCGTGAATATCCCAATTGGTCCTTCATCAGGCGGGCGAACATCCGGGCGATGCGCTCGGCGTTCATGCCGGGTTCCTCGGGTCTGTCTGAAAACCCGAAACCGGGGATGGAGGGAATGATGACATCGAAAGAAAGACCGTCAGGACCTTCGGCCGTGAGCAAGGGTATCAGGGGCAGGAAGCGTACGAAACTATCCGGCCAGCCATGGATCAATAACAGCGGAAGCGTATGGTGGCTCTTCCCTCTTTCGTGTATGAAATGAAGTCCGACGCCATTGACCTCCGCGCGGTAGTGGTGAAAAGCATTTAAGGCTTCTTCCTGTTCTTTCCAGTCGAAGCCATGTCCCCAGTGTATGCAGAGATCCCGCAGATAGGACAGATTGGTCCCGTACTGCCAACCGCTGTCCCGAATTTCATCGGGCCAGCGCGCTCTTCCCAACCGTTCGCGCAGGTCTTCTATGACGAAGGGGGAAACCGAGATGGTAAATGGTTGCACGCTCATAGGTGATTTTCTACTAGGCGCAGCAAAAATCCGACCAGCCCTACACGTCGACTGTAAGTGACTAAGGGGCAAACGGTTGCCGCCGGACAATGAACAGCGACCAGGGCGTCAGAACGGATGCGCGGGTGCGGTAATTCACGAATTCCCTTGTCAGCTGGCTGATATGGAAATTGGGAAAGCTGGCCAGGGCTGTCGTGTGCAGCCCATGCCGGGTCAGCGAATCGGCGAAGCTGCCGGGCGCAAAAACCAGTACTTTACCGGATGGCGTCAGCGTGCGTGCAAGGCTATCCATCGTCAGCCGTTGGACTGGCCGCGGGCAATCGAATTCGAAGGAATAATCGACCGGAGCCTCCTGTAGTAAGTAGGCGGTCGGGCCGGTGCTGTCAGCGCCGTCAGCACGGGAGAGATAATTGCCCGCCTGTGTGCCCGCCTGATATTTCAATATCGTCGGATAAACGCTGAAATTGACGAATGTGAAAACCAGCATGGCCATCCAGAAGCTGCGCGTAACGGGTTTCGGAAGCGCC
>DASYSV010000234.1:0-2959 GCA_036010185.1 Puia sp. | reverse complement strand
CGGCTATCGATATCGGCTTCGAATATCTTGTCAAGACGCAGGACGTACACATCTACGGGGAGCCTGACGATTATTATGACTATGACTGGAAGATCGGAGCGGCACTGCTGGATATCGGGGTAAATCAGTACCAATACGGGAACCAAAGCCGGATCGCCGCCAATCCAAAGAACATCGTGTCGGACCAGGAGCTCGACGAAAAATTCGACTATGTACAGACCGTAGCCGGATTCAATGATAGTCTCGCTACGATTATGGGCTCCATCCGTACACCGCGCGGAATTTTCCGGATCTGGAATCCGGCGCGGTTCGAGCTGAATATCGACCGGCCATTGCCCGAACATTTTGCCGTGAATGCCGACCTGACGCTCAACCTGGGCGGCAACAATATGGGTAAACAGTTGTTTACCAAACAGATAACCCTATTCGCGTTGACCCCTCGGTGGGAGACCCGGAATCTGGGGGGATATTTGCCGGTGACCGTAACGACGGATGGAAAAGTATGGGTCGGCGGCGCCGTCAAAGCCGGTCCTTTCCTGCTCGGCGTGCATAATTGGGGAAATGTCTTTTCGAAACAGAAGATCCAGAACGGAGGTTTTTACCTGGCGCTGGTGATCCGGCCGGAAGATGGGTTCCGGTTAAAGGAGAAGAAGGAATATACCTGCCCGAAGGATTAGGCGGCCGGAGGGCGATCGCCCTTGCAGATGCCAGCGTTTTTTCTTTATTTGCGGCAAATTCGAGCATGAAAACAACCCTGTTTACCGTAATCGCCTTCATTACTGCCGCTCAATTCATTCCATCCCAACAGGCCGTGGCGCAGGGCTATACCAGCGAGAAAATCAACTATCTCGACGCAGGTGGCAATTCCACGCATGAAAAAAAAGCCGTCCTGATCGAACAGGTCGTCCAATTCGGTGATACGATTTGGGAGCATAACCTTTACCGGGTGGGCAGACCGATGTTCCGGTCTGCGCGATGCAGTGACCCGGAGGGCAATGTCCTGAACGGTCATTATATCACCTATAATGAAGTGGGGATCGTCGATACCTTCGGCAATTATTCGAAAGGCAAGCGGACAGGGAGCTGGCATGTCTACACTCCGCAGGGCCGGCTGGAGCAGGAGCTGTTCTATAGAGACGGGGAACTGCTATGGACTAAGGATACGGTACAGTTGAAACACGAATCCGACAGTATGAGGGAGGTGTTTAAAAAGGACAGTGCCGGCAATCCTGCTGGTAAGACCTTTACCAAGGTAGAGATCGAGTCGGAGTTCCCGGGCGGAGCCGCAGGTTGGTTGCGTTATCTGAACAAGAATTTGCGTTATCCGGATTATGCGGTGAAATATAAGATCATGGGTATGGTCGTCATCACTTTTATCGTGGATAATGAAGGTCATATCTCACCCTCCTCCATCTACTTAACCAGGTCGGTTGAGTTTAACATCGATCACGAGGCTACGCGTATCATTTTCAATAGTCCCGACTGGACCCCGGCGATCCAAAACGGGAGAAAGGTCAAATCGTATAAGAAACAGCCCATCGTGTTCCGTTTGAGCTGACAAGCCCGCCGGAAGCGAAAGCGAAGTTTATAGCAGATTGGGGAAGATTTGGAACGAATTGGGGCATCAACCGGACCACGGCGCAGATACATGCCCTATTGAACAAAATGCCATCCCAATTGTTTCATACGTATGCCGCAAGAGGAAAAAAAGACATTGGTGATCGGGGCTTCGGCTAATCCCGGGCGATACAGCAATCAGGCGATAAACCGGCTGCGCGGAAAGGGTCATCCTGTCGTCGCCATCGGGCAACGAAAGGTGAAGACCGGAGATGTCGAGATCGAAACGGAAAAAATGGCTTTCGAAGGGGTCGACACCGTGACCTTATATTTGAATCCGACACGGCAAAAAGAATATTACGATTATATCCTTTCGCTTCATCCCAAACGCATCATCTTCAATCCCGGCGCCGAGAATCCCGAGCTGTCCGGCCTTGCGCGTGCCAGTGGTATTCAGCCGCTGGAAGCCTGTACGCTGGTACTGCTGAGTACGGGGCAATACTGAGGTTCGATTTTGCCGGTTAGCTGTTTTTCGGTAAATTCGAAAAATCATTTATTATGCTATGGCGAAAATTTAATGGTGATGTCATCGAACTTCCCATCATTGAAGCCGTGGAAAACGCCATAAGGCGTGAGACCGAAAACGGCTATCGGCTGAAGGTCTGCATCGGCACCGACTCCCAGGTAAAAGGTTTGGAAACGGAATTTGCTACGGTAATCGTTTTTCTGCGTGAAGGACATGGCGGGTTCATGTTCATTCACAACGAAAAGACCAGGCATCAGTACACGATCAAGGAAAGGATGCTGGTAGAAGTCGCAAAAAGCATCGAGATTGCCTATGAGCTCTGCAATCTTTTCAGCAAGTACAACGTCGACATGGAAGTGCATGCGGACATCAACACGAACCCGCATTTCAAGAGCAATGATGCGCTGAAAGAAGCAATGGGCTACATCCTCGGTATGGGCTTTGCCTTCAAGGCCAAACCGGAAGCGTTTGCCAGCAGCAGCTGTGCGAATAAGGTAGTCAACTGACCCTACCCTCTCCGTCACTGTTAAGACCGTGATCCTCCATGGTCAAAGGGATCGTCTCCCTCAAAACTTTCCTTCTCCCCTGTATTTTCATCGCGAATGGTTGCCGGCGCCGGCTATTCCTCCTCATTCATCTGCCCGATGAGGTCCAGGATCTTATCCCTGCCCATTTTCTTTACGGCACTGGTAACGAAATGCTGCGGCAGGAATTGCCAGGTGGCGCGCATGCTGGTGAGAAAGGCTTTTACATTGGCGCTGACAGTTCGTTGGTTCTCCTTATCAGCCTTTGTGAAGACAAGGGAAAACGGGATCTGCCACTCTCGGAGCCGGTTGACGAATTCCAGATCGATCTTCTGCGGGGTATGACGGCTGT
>DASYSV010000160.1:0-3175 GCA_036010185.1 Puia sp. | reverse complement strand
GCGTCAGGAAATGCTCTACGAAAAAGTTATAGTCTACCTCCCGCGGCCGGGGATAGAACAGGATCGGGAGCAGCAGGAAGCATAACCAGGCTGCTATATGGATGACTATCTGTACGGTAAGTTTCTTCACGCTTGATTGCTATTAACCTTAGCAAATCTAATTGGGTTTGGCCTTTATCCCGCATTTATTAGATGAATGGGGAATTGGTATCGGTGAGTGGGCATCGTCGCCAGGGCTGCGGGTCCGCGGGATGCCATACCGTTCCGGCAGCGGCTAATATTGCTCCTGTTCATTCGGGAAATCGTTCTTCTTGACGTCATGGATATACTGCTTGACGGCATCGGTGATCTCCTCGTGCAGACGCAGATAGCGACGGAGGAAGCGGGGTTGGAACTCCGTGTTTATACCCAGCAGGTCGTGCATGACGAGTACCTGCCCGTCGCAGTATTTACCGGCTCCGATACCGATGATGGGGATCTGCAGGCTTTGTGCGACGATGCGGGCAAGTTGGGCGGGTATCTTTTCCAGCACGATGCCGGAACATCCGGCCTCTTCGAGGAGCCCGGCGTCCCTTCTAAGCTTCTCGGCTTCGGTTTGCTCTTTGGCCCTTACACTATAGGTGCCGAACTTATAAATGGATTGCGGGGTAAGTCCGAGATGGCCGATGACGGGTATCCCGGCCGCCAGTATCCTTTTGACGGATTCCATGATCTCTTCGCCGCCCTCGCATTTGATCCCATGGGCCCCGGTCTCCTTCATGATCCGGATAGCCGAAGCGAGCGCTTCCTTGGAATTGGACTGGTAAGAACCGAATGGCAGGTCGACGACGACGAACGCCCGGTTGACCCCCCTGACAACGGAGGAAGCGTGATAGATCATCTGATCGAGGGTGATCGGAAGCGTGGTTTCATGACCGGCCATGACGTTGGAGGCGGAGTCGCCGACGAGGATGACATCGATGCCCGCCGCGTCGAATATCCGCGCAAAAGAATAGTCATAGGCAGTGATCATCGATATCTTTTCCCCGCTGGCCTTCATACGCAGCAGCGAATGGGTGGTTACCTTTTTGATCTCGGTATGAACTGACATGGCCCTTGGTTTGCCGCAAGGTATGCGTAATTTTTAAACTTCGACGCCTTTTTTCCGGAGGTCGGCATAGAGATGCTGAATGAGCCCGTCCGCGAGTCCTATCTTGGGAACATAGATCTCCTGCGCGCCGGCCCACCGCATGGTATTGACATAAATGAGTAAGGCGGGAACGATCACGTCGGCGCGGTCCTCCCTTAATTTATACAGACGCATCCTGTCTTCGAGGGTGAAGCTGGAGAACTCCTTATAGTAATCCTTCAGCAATTCGATGTTGAGCGACTTGCCTTCCTTGCGTTTGGAGAGCGAGAAGACCTTGTTGATGTTGCCGCCGGACCCGATGGCCACGACCCTGTCGGCGAAATTGCGGGTCTCCCGCCGGATATATTCCTTCATGTTGTCCCATTGCGCCACGGACACCTGGTTCTTCAGCAGACGGATGGTGCCGATATTGAAGCTGGATGAGAACAGCAGATCGTTACCGGCGAAAAAGGTCAGCTCCGTGCTACCGCCTCCCACGTCTATATAGAGATAGGCATGTTCGGTATCCATGTTCTCCGCAATGTGGTTTTCATAGATGAGGGATGCCTCATAGCCGCCGCTGATGATCTCGATCCCGATGCCCGTTTCTTCCTTAACGCGGTGGATGATCGATTCCGCATTCACGGCATCGCGCATGGCCGACGTGGCGGCGGCCTTGATATGGTCTACTTCATATGCTTCGATGAGATGCTTGTACGCCTTGATCGTATGGAGGATCATGTCGATCTTTTCCGAAGAGATCTCTTTATTGTCGAAGACCTCGAACCCCAGGCGGAGGGGGACGCGCACCAGATTGATCTTGTTGAACGCCGGCTTACCAAAATTATCGGACACATCCGAGATCAGCAGCCGTGCCGCATTACTCCCGATGTCGATCGCTGCAAGTCGCATTTTCATCTTGTAGGTTTCTCAGCCTCCTTCCTCTACCCGGTGACCGCATGTTCCTGCCCGGTTCTTTCCCCGACGGGTATGGCTTTTTGGTACAAATAATTATAGATCTCGATCTGGGACCTGACCCTGTCTTCCGGGTGATCCCGTTTGTATCTGTTCAACAGCTCGTTATCCAGCCAGCGCGCTTTCACGTTATCCGAAAGCTGGATGTTCAGTATCTCCTTCAGCTCCTGGCAAATGCCTTCATCCAGGACCGGGCAGGTGACCTCCACGCGATGATCCAGGTTTCGCACCATCCAGTCGGCCGAAGATATGTAAGTTTTTTCGTTTCCGCCGTTGTGAAAGATAAATACCCGCGCATGTTCGAGATACTCGTCGATGATGCTGATGGCTTTCACCGGGATCAGGAATTTGTTGTTCTCCGACAACATGCAAAAGATGCCGCGGATGATCAATTGGATCTTCACACCTGCTCTCGCCGCCTCATAGAGCTTGTCGATAAGGCTTTCGTCGGAAAGAGAGTTCATCTTGAGGATCATGGATGCAGGCTTCTTCTCCCGGGCCGCTTTGGTCTCGCGGTCGATCATCCTGGCCAATTCCCGCCGCAGGCTGGTGGGGCAGGGGACCAGGATCTTGCAGGCCTTCAGCGGAGCAGTGCCCTCCTTCCAGTTTTCCAGGTAATTGAAGATCCGGTTGACGTCAGCCATAATATGCCGGTCGGAAGTGAGCAGACAATGATCGCCATAAACGCGGGCCGTTTTTTCATTGAGATTGCCCGTGCTGACAAAACCGTAGTGGATGGTAAAATTGTTGATCCTTTTCTTGATGAGACAGATCTTCGCATGCACCTTCACGTTCGGAATACCGATGAGCACCCGGACCCCTTCATCCTCGAGCCTGTCCTTCCATTCGAGATTGGCTTCCTCGTCAAAACGGGCGCGCAGCTCCAGCATCACCGTCACATGTTTGCCGTTGCGGACGGCATTGACGAGGGCGTTGATGATCTTGCTGTTCGAAGCCAGGCGATAACCCGTTATTTTGATGGTGGTGACATTCGGGTCGATCGCGGCCTCCCGCAGCATATCGATCAGCGGGTTGAAGGAATGATAGGGGAAATGCAGCATGACATCCTTTTCCAGCACGACATCGGTGACC
>DASYSV010000123.1:0-2956 GCA_036010185.1 Puia sp. | reverse complement strand
AAGTATCCGGGAAAGCGGGGCGCGTATCCATTCAGGTGAACTCCCTTTGCTCCGGGCCTATCCTACCGAGCTCAAGCTGCTCTTTCAGAACCTGATCACCAACGCCGTCAAGTTCCGGCAGCCCGATCGCTATCCGGAGATCTCCATATCTGCGACATCCGTCGACGGACAATGGAAATTCATCATCGGCGACAACGGCATCGGTATCGAAAAACAATTCCTGGAACGTATCTTTATAATCTTCCAGCGGCTGCACAACCGCACGGAATACGAAGGTTCCGGTATCGGGCTCGCACATTGCAAAAAGATCGTGGAGCTGCATGGAGGTACCATCTGGGCGGACTCACAGCCCGGAAATGGCAGCCGGTTCCACTTTACGATCAGTAAGGATATATAGTCAGCACCGGCAGGCGCCTGCAGAAGACGCGGCGGCCGGTCAGCGCCGATGACGCGAAGTATCACGCGGTTTCAACGTATCGGTGATCGGGGGCGTCCTGTTCTTCTCATAGGCTGTATCGGCCAGCGAAGGATTGTTGGCGCTGTTGTTATCCGGCGCCGACACCATGGGTGACGTATCGGTGGCGGTATTATCCGGATTCTGGCCGGGAGCCTTGCATCTGGCCAGACCAAGCGTCCCCGTCACCAATAATATCCCCGCGAAAAGGATGTTGCGCGTTCTTTGCATAACCTTCTTTTAAGCAGCGCTAAAAAAACTATGCCAGCGCATTTCGTTTCCCTACAGGACCTAACTTTGTAAAAAAAGGCGTTGCAATGGATTTCATAGATTATTATAAAATTCTGGGAATAGGCAAGGATGCGACGGAGGAAGATATCAAGAAGGCCTACCGCAAACTCGCCAGGAAACATCACCCCGATCTCAACCCCAACGACAAGGAAGCGAACAAAAAATTCCAGCAGATAAACGAGGCCAATGAGGTGTTAAGCGATCCCGAAAAAAGAAAGAAGTACGATCAGTACGGTAAAGACTGGATGCATGCGGAAGCGTTCGAAAAGGCTCAGCAGTCGGGCAACCGCGGCGGACAAGGCGGTGCCAGGGGCTTCGAAGGTTTTGGGGAAGGTTTCGGAGGCGGCTTCACCGGCGACTTCAATACGGGAGAAGGCGGATTCTCCGACTTTTTCGAATCGTTGTTCGGTCGCTCCTCCGGTAGGGGTAGCGGTGGCGGCGCACGCGGTCAATTCCGCGGTCAGGACTATCAGGCAGAGCTGGAGATCAGCCTGGCCGATGCCGCGACGACCCATCAGCGTGTACTCACCGTTGGCGGTAAGAATATCCGGATCACCATTCCTGCCGGTGTGGAAAATGGACAGGTGATCAGGCTAAAAGGTCACGGGGCGCCCGGCTCCAATGGCGGACCTGACGGTGATCTGTATCTTACCTTTTCGATCGCCGATGATCCCCGATGGACGAGGGAAGGCAACGATCTGCATACGAAGATCCCGCTGGACCTATATACGGCCGTGCTCGGCGGCGAGATCACCGTCGATACCCTTACGGGAAAAGTAAAGCTCAAGATCAAACCGGGGACGCAAAACGAGCTGCGTCTCAAGGGAAAAGGATTCCCGGTTTACAAACAGGATGGACAATACGGCGATCTCTATGTGACCCCGGAGATCCGGTTGCCCACCGATCTGACCGAAAAGGAAAAAGAATTGTTCCGCCAATTGGCCGCACTCAAACATTAAACATCGTGTATGTCAACCGAAGAACTTATTTCCGCCCGCGAATTTTGCACCGTTCATCATATCGAGCTGTCCTTCATCCGGCATCTCCACGATGCGGGTCTGATCGGAATGACGGTCATGGACGGTGGTTTCTTCCTCGCCACCGGCGAATTGCCCGCAGTGGAAAAATTCGTCCGCTGGCATTACGACCTCGCCATCAATTCCGAAGGTATCGAAGCCTTGTCGCATGTGCTGGAGCGTATGGAGCGCCTGCTCGCCGAGAACAGGGCTCTCAGGAATCGTCTGCACCGTTATGAGCAGGGCCCCCATGGATCGGTCACACCGGCCGAGGAACTGTAGGCCGAAGAGCTGTAGGCTGAGGAAGATTTTTCCCGCCCGCCCGGTTCTGAAGCCTTTCTTTCCATTTTGGCATGATTTTGACGCTGATATCTTATTAAACAAGCATTATGCAAGATGTCAAGGAAACGATTGAAGTGCTGAACGATCTCGTGCAGATAAACAATGACCGGATCGTTGCCTACGAGAAAGCTATCCGGCAAACAAAGACGGAAGACACCGACATGAAGATATTGTATGCTTCAATGGTAGCGGAGGGACATCGGATAAAGATCGCCCTTGCAACCGAGGTCCAGGCCCTCGGCGCGGAGATCGAGCAGGGAACGACCACCTCAGGCAAGATTTATCGGGGGTGGATGGACGTAAAGGCGATTTTTACGGGACACAACCGGCACACCATCCTCGCCAACTGCCTGTCGGGAGAAGAGGCCATCCAGAAAGCTTACCGCATGGCATTGGGGCATGATCTTCCCGCTCATATCAGGGAGCTGCTGCTCCGTCAGCGGGATGCGCTTCTCGCGTCTCTCGAAGAGATTGCCTCCCTGCGGGATCAATACGCTTAAGTATCGACGAGATCACCCCATTTCGCGATCGATACACTTAAGTATCGACGAGATCACCCCATTTCGCGATCGATACACTCAACCGGCGATCAGCTCCGCCACGGTGATACCACTGCTGAAAGCCGCCTCGACCGTCCCGGGGACGGGCCCATTATATACAGCCTCCCCGGCAAAAAAGAGCGTATCCTCGATCGGCCCCGCAAGTGCAGCGCGTTCTGTTTCGCCGCCCACCGTCTCGAAGCTATAGCCTCCCCGGATAGAGGGGGCATCCTCCCAATCCAGGATTGCCGAATGGACCAGCGCTCCACGAAGCGCCCCCCGCTCCAGCGAGAACAGATGTCCAAGGCTTTCAA
>DASYSV010000122.1:0-5616 GCA_036010185.1 Puia sp. | reverse complement strand
AGGCTCAGCGTATCGGGACTCCATATCCTGTAAGTGACCAT
Organism: Puia sp.; assembly: GCA_036010185.1. Lineage (GTDB taxonomy): Bacteria > Bacteroidota > Bacteroidia > Chitinophagales > Chitinophagaceae > Puia. Next base: position 5,575 of record DASYSV010000122.1, on the reverse strand, counting down.
TCCGAGCTCGCTTACTTCATGCGCAGTGAGATCGAGAAAGAGAAGCTCTTTGCCGCTGGTTCTGAAAGAGTCGATCAGCATTTTTGTCTGATGCTGCTCGGAGCCTTCCATATCCCGGGGCGCCTCGGAGGCGGACATTGTTACGCCGGTATCGAACCGTTCCAGCAAGGATATCCTGTTTTGAGGCAGGGAATAATAGAATACGTTGGTATCCAGGTCAGCGATATTGGATGTATCGATCCTTGCTTCCCGCTTTATTCCATTTTCGGGGAATAGCTCTTTGAATGAGATGACCCTGGCCAATTGATGACAGCTCACCGCCTCGATAAATGCTTTGTACATGGCTGATTCGAGGGAAGTACAACATCCCAGCCCGACGACCATCGAAGGTATGCGGTGTCCGTTGTCGATGAGACAGGCAATTGTAAACCCTGCCAGATCCGGGTTCGGCAACAGGTAAAAGCCGGCCTCATAGGATTTATCGGAAAGGGTTTTTGAAAGAATGGAAGACAGATTTTTCGTTCGCTCATCCAAAACGATCCTCGTGGACCGGCTATGACCATACCAATTCCCCATAGCGGAATCTATCTGTATCAGCTCCAGTATCGCGTTCTTCAGGCATTTCACCCGGTGGGTGTGTGTGGCGGTACCGGTGGTGACGGCGGAGAGTATCCGCTGTTCGCCTTTTCTGTCCCGCACGTTATATCCCAGAAGGACCAATTGAACGGGTACCCATCTATGCCAGCCACCGATCAGTGACTCCAGGCGGATGAACCCATATTTCGAGGCGGATCCAAACGATCTGAAAGGGAATCCGGGTTGGCTCAGCTGGGCGGGAGTAAAGAAGTCGAAGCAGGACAGGTCCAATAGCTCGTCACCATGGCTGGCTTTAAGCTCGTCATAGGTCGTAAACCCGATGAGATGTTCGTTCTCGATGCCGGAAACCAATTGGGAGTATCTTTCCCCCGTCTCCGCGATGCATTTTATGAATGCCTCGAATTCCAGTAAACCGCTCCCGCCGACATGGTAGGAGCTTTTGGGTTCGGGTCTGTCGAGTAAATAATGGACACCCGTCAGCTGTGCGCCCAGACAGATCAGCGGTGAGTCCGATCGCCCCTGGAGGAATGACCCGATCTGAACTCCCAGGCCCGTCAGGGGGCTAAAGCATCTCCCGGCCAGCGGAAAGGTGCTCGATACATTATTCTCACGTATGGAGTAACTGATCTTCATGTGTTCAAGAGTGTGGACAGATTGTAATAGGATTCCCTGATCCTGGAAGTCCTGGAAGGATAGCATGCCTTGCAGGAGGGGACTTTGAAAATCTCGTGAAAGACGATCTCCATCGTAGGCAGATAGATCGACAGGACCTTGTTGACGGTGAATGAGCTGCCCGTCAGGCAATAATTCAGGATTTCCATCGAAGCATGCGTGGAGAGCAGGTGTTGTATTATTCTCTCCGGGTAATAATCGATGGAATGAACCCTGCCGTTGGTGAGGGCATTCTTATAGTTGAGATAGGATGCCGAATTCCGGAGATTCATGGTCACTCTTGTTTCGAGGCATTCCCAGCAGGCGGATTTTCCGGGTACGATCGTCGGACCTATAAAAAGAAAGGGGCCGTCGATAGTCGTATAAAAAAAGGGAAGATCGAGCGCGAAGCAGATGCGATTGACGGCCTGCATCACCAGTGGATCTACCTGGTTGGAAGCGACGACGATATAGTGTCCTTTCCAGGATTCATACTGACTGACCAGCTGCTCGAAGGCGAGGGAGTCCTTTTCCCAGGATTGGGCCCTCGAGCTGTTTTGCAACTGTTCATAGCCGGTGGTCGATAAGATATCGATGCTGTCGAAATAATTGCACTGTTCGAGGAGTCCGTAAATGATGTTCCCAAGGGTCTGGCTTCCGATGATCTTTATTTTTTTGATGGTGTCCGTCCTTGGCTGGAGCGCGGGGATCGCATGGTTCAAATAATAGTCTATACCTGACTCCGGGGAATATTCTATTACATTCAACTGTGCCAGCTGGCTGACGATGTCCTCTATTTTCGAAAGGGGAATACCGGCCTTTTGAGCGATCTCGGGGAGGGTCCGGTCGCCTTTCAATAAGGAAAGGATCTTATATAGTGTGCCGCCGGACTCATCATCGTTCAGGATATGAGAGATCGGGTTCCAGACGCCGACCCTCAGCTCGACGGTGTCGGGAGAATGACCGATCACCGTGACATATCTTTTAATTCTCGGGGTTTGTTCTTCCATCGGGATTTAAATTATACCTGTGATAATAGTATGAATGACCGTTTGGCTTATTCCATCGAATCCCAGCGACCGGTCGATATCTGCATCGATAAAGGCTCCGAAATCGCAGGACCCTATTCCCAGTGCCGTAGATGCCAGATGTATGTTCTGACTTATCCCTCCGGCTTCGAGAAAGATGAACCGAAGGCCTCTCGAACCATATTTTCGCATGCTTTTCCAGGGATTCGTCGCGAGCAGGAATACCGCCGCCGCATTATCGATATTCATAGATGACTCGCTATGTGGCAATGCCCGGACCACCGGATCGGTATTTTCATCCAGCCGGATCAAAAAATCACCTGATTCGTCCATCTGCGGGACATATTGATAAATGCCACCCGGAAGTCCCTGTATATTCAGGGCCGCAACAATGATGTCGGTAGGATAAAGCCCTCCGCCACTGGCGACGGTCCGGAAGCCGATCTTTACCTGCGAACCGTCCGAAAGACTGGCGCTGCCTATGCTGCTGACGCCCGACGCGCAACGAAGAATGGATGCCAGAAAATCCATGCTCATCGGGTCGCCGGTAAATTCCCGTTTGCTTCTTCTGCCTTTTATCACATCTCCGAACGAGACCGGCAACCTGATACCTTTCCCTAGACTGATCTTTTCGAAACCAGAGTAGTCGAAATGACGGTTGTTCCCCCAGGGGTCGGAACGATTATGCACCATCATCATGTGAGCGTCTTCAAAGAAAACCCCGACCGAGAACTGGAATTCCTTGTTTTGACCGAAATACTTCGAATTGACCAGGAAATCCTCTGCGGTACCGGCATCGCCCGCCTCGCCTGCAGAGTAATACTTCAGGGTATTGTTCCTGAAGCCGATGGAGTCGTACCACAGAGGAACCTGGTAATAAGTATTGGAATAGATCGAATTGAGAAAAGCTTCATTGGGAGTTGAGGGGATATTTTCCGGATCTTTCATAACCTGATAGATGGCTGGTTGGGAATAGAGGGCGTTATTTTTTTAACAGGGTCTTTAGCCGCTCGCCCAGCTTTATCCCTTCATGTTGATTATCGTTCTCTACCATGGTGATATTCCCCGGCGCAAAAAGATAACGTGCCCATTCTTCCAACTGGATGGCCGCGAAGGAATGGCCTTCGGGGTCCTTGATAATAGCAAGGGTTCCCATCTTGTTGGTAGTCTTCAGACCTTTATGCTGCGCCGCGAATTCGGAATATACCTTTTCCGCGATGGTAAGCGGGATATTGTCGGCTACCACCTTTCCCCCCGCGCCTGTCGCATTTTTTTTGAATTTTTCCAGATCTCCCACCGCAAAATGCAACATGAGACCACGCTCCTCCGGTCTTTGCGCCTTGTCAATCGCGAATTGTACACCTGAGGAAATCACCGAATGCAGGGACTCCCTGTGCTCGGAGAGACTGTAGGCCAGTTTTACTCCCAATGTTTTTTCATAAAAGGCGGCCGTCCTTGCGATTTCCTGCACACCCAGTGAAATGCTTATCAATTGGGCATAGTCTTCGAATATTTTTCCTACACTCATGACTTTGAGTTTTGAAAGTTGTAAAAATGTTTTCGATCAATTTTGGAACTGTCACGCCTGGGCGACTGTCACGCTGCCTGACAATTCTACTCCTCCGCAGCAGGAGCAGCAGGAGGACCCGTTACAGGTGGTGCAGGCGCCGGGAATGACCATCTGGACATTTTGATGAGACGAAAAGCCCGATAGCATGGGGATGGTCGTTTTGTGGTCGACGACCGTTTGAATAGATATTTTCATAAGTTAATGTTGAAAGGTTAATGTTGAATGGTTTAAAAATTATGGTTGCGACTGTTAAAGCTCCAAAACACCGATCTCATTTTTTGATACCGGGGCGGGTTTTTTAATCCATGCCGATGAACATCTTCTCTACCATTTTGCCCGGATATTCATAATAATAGCTGCACCTCGTGCGGCAGAATTTTATCGGGAACCCCATGTCCTTCATTTCATTGATGGTACGGATCACTGTGATCCGCGAAATGCCGAGCTTCCTCGCGAACTCCAAAGTGTTGCCAGTCGCTTTTCTTCTGACAAAGCCGTCGATGCGCTGCATCCGTTGGATATGTTCTGCGAATGACATTCTGCAAAATAATGCGGGTATACTTTTCAGTATTTCGTGGGTAGTAAAGACTATGACTTAGGTGGTAGTAGCGGCGAGGGCAAGTTACGATGGGCGCGAGGGCCAAACAAGAGTATAAACACCTGAAATTGCGGTTGGCAGCGGATGAGATATGCTACGAGACGAGGTCGGTTTCACTCCGAACGGAGACTGGTTACCGGGTTGGCCGTGGCCGCCTTTACCGAGGTAAAAAAGACTGCGACCAACGCTAATATTGCCATAAATCCGGAAGCTACGGCGAATGTCTGCCAGTTTAGAGGAATGCGATAGGCATAATTATTCAACCAGCCGTGCATTACCCAGGCGGATATGGGAACGGCGAGAAGCAGGGACAAAGCTACGGGTTTTAGAAAATCGATGCAGAGCCCTGAGGCGATACGTTTCACCGACGCCCCCAGCACTTTGCGGACGCCGATCTCCTTTACCCGTTGCTGTGCGGAGAAGGTTGCCAGGGCAAACAAGCCGAGACATGCGATGATGACGGTGATGGTGCTGAAGACGCCCATCAGGCGGGCAAGCCGGTCCTCAGTTTTATACTGACTATCGTAAGCGTCATCCAAAAATTCATACGAGAAGCTGGATATTTTGTCAAAAGAGCTATAGACCTGCCCGATGTTCTTCAGCATGGCCGAGATGTCGCTATGCGGCCGGTACCGGACAAACAGGATATTTCTTTGCAGGCCGAAGGCAGGGGTGTCCAGGCCGATATACAATTCGAGCGGCTGGATCTGCCTGGCGAGCGAGAAGTAATTAAAGTCCTTCAATACACCGCCGACCTGGTATTGGTCGGTGACTATTTGTCCGGTAGCCCTGCCGGAAAACCCGATCGCGGCTACTGCCACTTCATTAAGTATGGGGTGACGGCCGTCCATGACGGTGATCATAGAGGCCGGTTTTTCCTTCCATTTCAAGCCCATTAAGGAGATAAAACCGGTGTCGACGATCATATACCCCATACCTATATTATGTCCCGGCGTTTGTGTTTTGACGGAGGCGAAGGGCAGCCCTTTATAAAAGCCATAATTGGCGGTTGCGGTCTGCTGCACCCAGGGCAGTGTGGCGATTTCCCGTTTGAATGCCTGGTATTGCTTCAGTGTGTTTTCGCAGGTGATCATGACGACATCATTTCGGGCTACACCCGTGTCGGCCCGC
>DASYSV010000062.1:0-12704 GCA_036010185.1 Puia sp. | reverse complement strand
TAATCAATGACAGTAAAGCCGCCAAAGCTTCCTTTATAAAGTCAGATGCGTCTATGGAAAATTTGTTTAAACATTCAGCGGGCTATGTCATCTTTCCTAATGTAGGCAAGGGTGCGGCAGGCCTGGGCGCAGCTGCCGGTCAGGGCGCCGTATATGACAAAGGAGTTCTGATCGGTACTGCTCATATGACACAGGTAACGGTCGGCGCCCAGGCGGGCGGACAGGCATATCGCGAAATTATCTTCTTCGAAAACCAGGACGCACTGGATCGTTTCATGCACGATAAGGTCGAATTTAGCGGACAGGCTTCGGCGATAGCCGTCAAGGCGGGTGCATCGGCCAATGCCAACTATAGAAATGGCGTGGTCGTATTTTCGCAGGAAAAAGGCGGATTGATGCTGGAAGCCTCCTTAGGCGGACAGAAATTCGCTTATAAGACGTTGAAATAAGTAAGCTGACAAATAGGAAAGCCGCTGAATTTCAGCGGCTTTTTTTATTCATCGTCGGTATCGTTGTAACCTATGGCTGAGCCATCCATGTATTATCCTTCTCATTGGCATCCATAAATATTCCCCCATCCAATGCAAGGGCCTTCACCGCTTTTCCTGTTTTAACGGTTACGCTCGTTGCCTTTTGATCACGCTCCCAAACCTTCGGGGTCTGGTGAAAGCGTTCGGTGGTGCCATCGTCATAAGTCGCGACCACGTCGAACGGAACGGCAAATCCACCTACATTCGTGATGGACAACGTATATCCCTTACCGGCTTTTTGGACATTCGACAGGTCCAGGTCGATATAGCCCGGCGTAAAGAACCAGTTATAAAAAAACCAATTCAGATCCTTGCCCGAGCCTTTGCTCATCGAATAAAAATAATCCCAGGGAATAGGGTGTTTCCCATTCCAGTTTTCCATATAATTATGCAGCCCCTTTTTGAATAGCTTATCCCCGAGAAGATCCTTCAGGGCGAGATAGCTCAGGGACGGTTTGCCATAAGCGTTATTGCCGGCGCCGAAGGTAACGTCCGGGCTCGGGGTGATAATGGGATTTTCCTTTTCATGCGGGCCATGGATCCAGCGCGTTACCCTAAACGATTTATAGAACTGATCGGCCGCTGCCTGTCCTTTTTCCGAAATGCCGATAAGGTATTCGAAAGTGGTGGCCCATCCTTCGTCCATAAAGGCGTAACGACTCTCATTGGTGCCCATATAAAACGGGAAGTAGGTATGCGCCTGTTCATGATCCTGTACCAACTCGGCAAAGCCCAGGTCAGGAGCATGGCTGTCATTGATCATCATAGGATATTCCATATCCGCAAATCCCTGGAATGCGTTTGATTTGGAGTAAGGATAGGGTACGCCCGGCCAGTTGTTCGAGAACCAGGCCAAAGAATACCTGCCGAATTGTACCGAATGATGAAAATCGTCCGACGAGTCGGCAAATGCGGCCTGCATGCTGGCACGTCGCTGCGTTTTGTTATCCACGACGACGCTTCCGGCATCCCAATCATAATGGTCGCTGATGCCGATTGCCACATCGCTTACATTCTCGGCGGACCATTTCCAGGTATTCGTGGCATTTTGGGCAGTGACTTTGTAGTCGGCCAGCTCCTGCCGGGTAGCGACGTGTATCGTAGAATCGCTGGTGAAGGATTGTTCGAGGCGTTGAGCGGCCTCAGGCTGCAGGACTTCTGACGGGTTCACCAATGTACCGGTCGCCCAGACAATGAAATTCTTAGGCACCGTCACTTCTACCTCATAGTTGTTGAAATCGTTATAAAACTCTAATGAACCGGTGTGAGGCTGTGTGTCCCATCCTTTATAATCATCGTATACGGATACCCGCGGATAAAAATAAGCGACATAAAAACTGGTGGAATCGATCACGCCTTCACGACCGCGTCTTTTGGATAGATTGTAGTGCCAGGTAATATCGAGCTTTATCGAATCATGAGGCATCAGCGGCGCCGGCAGATCGACCATTTGATTGGTTGTAATCGCCTTTTCATTGTCCCATGCCGTTTGGGCGCCATTTATCGTCATGTTGTCGACCTTGATCGCGGCTGCCGTGTCGGCGACTCCTCCGCGGACGGTACCTCCGCGATGGACATTTTCGATCAGTTTCATATTCAGGCTTTTCAGCGTATCTGGGCTATTGTTATAATAGGTGATGTGCTCTACTCCGGTGATCAGGGTATTCGGCGGTGCGACGGTTAAGGAAATGTGATAGTGCCCATGATTTTCCCAGTAATTTTTTCCGGGCTTGCCGTTGAGCGAGCGGGTGCCGTTGTCGTAAGCCTTCTGGATCTCGGGAGGCATCGTGAGGGTTTGGGCGTCGGTCCGGGTAAATGCCAGGAAAAGAATGGTGGAGAAGATGAATGTCTTTATCATGCGGAGTTTTAAATTTGGATAAATTATGGGGTAAATGTATGGTTTTCCCTGTAACAATTGCCCGGCTCGTTCGTATCACGATAAAACGATACATATGAGATCATTAATGGCTGTTTTGGTCGCGGGGTCGATTTCGGCCATGCCCAACCCGACCCATGCACAAACAAGGGCTGTCGGACATTTCTATAAGGTCATCGTAAGCCCGTATATCCAGGCTACTTTTGTCGAAGGCAGCGAGGAGAGCGTTACCGTCAACAGCACTATAGTCGACAGCGACAAGCTGCACGTCGAGGTGCACGGCGGCGAATTGCGGTTGTATCTCGACGGGGCGAAGGACCTTCCGCATTACCAGCGTGATTATCGGGAGGACGACGGCCAGCAAAGCCATCCTCTTTATCCCAACCATGCAGTGATCGTCACGGTCGTTTACAAAAAGCTGGATGCACTGTCGCTGCGCGGGACGGAAACCTATCTTTGCGAGAGCCCTTTGTCGGAAAAAAAGTTTACTCTTCGTGTATATGGAGAAGGGAACGTAATCTTTACCGAAGTACACCTTTCCAAAATGCACACTATCCTGTACGGCGAGAGTTGTTTGGATATCCGCTCCGGGGAGGCCAATGAACAGTATTATACCTGCTATGGAGAGGGGAAGGTCAACTCAACGGCTATTGCCGGACAGGCGGCTAAGGTCACCGCTTTTGGCGAAGCCGAATTCAAGGTAAATGTCTCCGACGTCATCAGGGTAACCTCTTTCGGCGAGGCCAGGGTTTGTTACCTGGGCAACCCGACCATCATAAAGGCTTTACATTTTGGCGGGGTTGACTTGCGGAGACTGAACTGACTTCTTCCTTATGTCGATGCGACTCACAATTCACCTTTTTCAACTGTATCATTCCTTGCACCGGCACCAGCCTGGGCGCCGCCGGCGCGCCTGCCCGCAAGCGACGCGGAAAGCGGCAATGGTTTTACTCCGTCAACACACCGACGGGGATCTTGCCCTGCGCGGAAGGGAAGGGGATGCCCATCAGTCTGGCCACTGTCGGCGCAATATCCCGCTCATTCATCTCCGGGATTACTCCGCCAACGCGCACCCCCGGCCCATGGATCACAAAACCCGTCCTGATCTCATAGAAATCGGGGAAGAATCCGTGCTGCCCGCCATGCGCCGGCCGCACCGCGTCCCCAGCGGTAGCATTCCCGAATGCTGCGCCATTCAATCCGCTCAACGCCAGCGCCACCTCGGGATTGCCACCGATCTTGTCCAACTGCCGCCGGTCGATCACGCGTACATAGTTTTTCACGGAATCCGGTAGCTCGCGTAGAATACGCTTCACGGAAGCCAGCGCTGTTGCATCTTTCGAATAAAGATAAGAAGAGCCGCCCACCGAAAAGAACATCGCCTTCCAGTCCCCTTTCTTCAGATCCGTGATCAGACCCGCCTTCGCCAGCCATACGTTGGGATTCACCTGTGTATGCACCGTCATAAACCCGTGATCCCCCGTTACGATCAACACCGTGCTGTCCCAGATGCCGGCGGCCTTCAACGCGTCCATGATGATGCCCACCGCACTGTCCGCCCCGCGCACCGCCGCCCGCACCCCGGGGCCATCGCGGCCTTCCATATGCTCATTGTGATCTACCGAGAACAGGTGAATCGTCATCAGGTTCGGCCGTGCCTTCCCGATCACATTAGCCGCGATCTTCGCAACATTCACGTCCCTGCCATACTCGATCCTCGACGCACCGCCAAAAACCTCCGCCTTCAGCGTATCTACAAAACCCGCCGGCTTACTGTATTTCTCGCGTACCGCCTCACCCAGGCTCCCGATATCGGGAATATTGTACTGCACCGGCGCATCGGCGCTCACCGGCCAGAAAAGCGAAGCGACCACCATCCCCTTGTCCTCCGCCGCCTGCCACAGCGTGGGCGACTTGATCGAACTGTCATTCCAGTAAATACCCTGCGGTCCGGTGTTATAATAAACGCCATGCTTCGCAGGCTGCACTCCCGTCACAATCGTGGTATGACTGGGATACGTCATGGATGGAAAAACGCTGTTGACACCGCGGGCATACGTGCCCGAAGCCGCCAGTTCCCGGAGATGTACCGCGTGCCAGCTGCTGTCGAGATAAAAATCGGGCCTGGAACCGTCTATCGTGACGACCACGACATGTCTGATCGGGCGGCCGCCCTGCGCAAAAACCCTGCCGGCCAAAACAGCCAGCAGGGTCGTCATCAAAAACAAGATCTTTTGCATATTCAGATTGATTATTGCCAATTGGGATTCTGCTGAAGCTTGGGATTGAGCTCGAGAGCGCTGTAAGGTATCGGATTGACGTACATCCAGTCGAACCATTGCCGTGGTACGTTGTCCAGCCAATGCAGCTCGCCATAAGTGCCGCTGGACAGCGTCAGACCGGGGCCGCTGACATTGACATACGTCACGCCGCTTACCTTGTTCGCAGGAGCCGAACCCTGGTAGAAATAAACATCGGGTTTTCCGTCTGCGTTGAGATCCATGAGCGTATTCAGGGCCGGAACATAGAATCCATTCCAGGTGTTCAACAGCAGCTCGCCATGTTTCCACCGGATCAGATCATCGAGCCGGAAACCTTCCAGCGCAAGCTCGATCCCTCGTTCCCGCCGGATCTCCAACAATGTGGCATCCGTGATATCGGGAAAATAATGCGCCTGCAAATAAGGATCGGCAACCGCAGGCTTCGTATTAATTCCGCCGGTAATGCCTGCCCGTGCACGAAGCGCACCGATCGTTTTGTTCCAATCGGCATCGGCAAAGGTCCCCAACTCTTCACTGGCCTCCGCATAATTTAACAGGATCTCGGCATACCGCATCAAACAGATGGAATTGGTATTCGTCGCTCCATTGTCGTTCACCATATCATCGAGCACCCACTTGATAGGCTGGTAACCCGTATAAGTATAGGAAAATACGGGCGGAGACGGTACCACATTACCACTGCTGATACGGGTATAACCCGGGGTCCGGATAGTTTGCTGAAGCCGCCAGTCGCGATTCTTCGTTTCGTTCGGGAAACTGATCGTATCGTGTCCCGGAATATCGGTGAACCGTGTCCCGTCGATGTTCAGATACGTATTGATGAACGTCCGGATAAAATTGAACCGCGGGCCATACGTGGCGCTGGTAAGATACCAGTTGGCATCGGTGTAGACGCCCAGGGAGGTACTCGTCACATCGGCCAGCATCACTTCATTGGTCAACGGCGTCGGGCTGATGAACAGGTTGCGATACGCCATATTGCCGCCCGTGTTCAGACTGAATCCGGCGCTGTCCATCACCGCCTTTGCCGCTGCGGCCGCCTGCTGCAGCCAGGTAGTAGCCGACGCTTTATCCTGCTCCTGGTACTCACGATAGGTGCCTTCGAACAAACAGATCCTTGACTTCATGCCATAAGCAACCCACCTGGTGATCGTGCTGCGGGTCGGATCGTTGGTAGCCGTAATATGGGCAATGGCGTAGTCGAGATCGGCCAGCACCGAATCCATCACCACATTCCGCGGAGTCCGCGAAGCATACAAAATAGTGGTATCGCTAACATCGAGCGCCTTGCCGATCCACGGCACGTCGCCATATTCGACCACCTTCCTGTAATAGAAGTAAGCGCGGAAGAACTTCGCCAAACCGATATAATTGGCATTCACCGAAGCCGGAACCCCCGGATTGTCGCAATGCGCAATAAAATAGTTGATGCTCCGCAGGTCACCCCAAATCGATGTAGTCCAGTCGTTATTATTCAATGATGTATAGGCGCCCTGCTGAATATACAGGGGCACACTCGACACCGCTCCGTAATCGGAAAGGTTGCAATCTGTCCGGAAAGGTGTCTTGATATCCGGAAGGATATTATAAAAGGAATTGGAATAAAGCGCCAAACCGGTCTGACTCCCGAACACCGAAGCCTCGGTGGCCGTACTCTGCGGAGTCTGATCGAGATTCTTTGTACAGGAAGCCAGAGCCCCCGCTGTCAGCAGCATCATAACAACGTTTTTTATGATAGAACGATGAAGGGTCATAACTTGTTTTTAAAAGGTGAGAGATAAGCCAAGTGTTACACTCTTAAGAATAGGATAGTTATTCGTATTACCGTTGTTGGTCGTACCCGTCGCGATATTGTCGGATTTTCCGATGTTCTCCACATCGAAGTCCCTGGTGATCTTGTACAACGGCGACGCGGTCCACAAATTCTCGCCCGAGACATAGACCCTGGCGCCATTGAGTCCGATCTTCGACATAAGGCTCTGTGGCAGATTGTAACCGATCTGGATATTCTTCAGTCGGATATAACGCACGTTCTGCAAGTACTTGGTCTGGGCAACATACAGCTCGCGGTTCGTACTTTGCGCGACATAACCCCGGTAACGCGGCCAGTAGGCATTCGGATTGGATTCCGACCAGACCTTGCCGACCTGAGACTTCATCAGGAAATCATAAGGCCGGTTGTACTGACCCCAGAAAGCATCTGCCTCTGCGCCGGGCCACCAATCCATCTTCCCTACCCCCTGGAAAAAGGCATTCAGGAAGAATCCCTTGTAATCGCCCCCCAGGTTGATGCCAAAGCTGTATTGCGGAATGGAATCGCCGATGATCTTCATATCGCCGTGATTGCTCACGGTATTGGCGCCGTTATTGACCACCTTGTCGCCATTCAGGTCCCTAAACCGGATATCTCCCGGCTTATAGTTGTTGCCATTGGAGACATGGATGAAACTTTGGTAAGTCTTCGCGTCGCCCACATTGGCATCCGTCCAATAACCATCGTTCACATAACCCCAGATCTGGCCGAGCTTCTCGCCCGCATAATGGTCGGTCAATATGCCGGTGGCGTTGTTGTACCTGGTCACCTTCGCCGAATAGGTCGACACCCATGCGCCGATGTGATAGTGGAAGGCGGAGCCCGATAATTTGAACTGATCGTGCCAGGTGATCGAAAGCTCTCCACCCTTGGTCCACATATTGGCATAGTTGCCCTTCGGTACCGTTGCGCCAAAGACATTCGGCAGCGTCGGGCCAACCGTGAACATATTCAGCGTCGTCCGGTTATAGTAATCGGCCGTAACAGCCAGCCGGCCCGAAAGCATGGTCAGGTCCATACCGACATCCGCCGTCTTGGCCGTCTCCCAGGTAAGACCCGCCGGAACCACGCCCGGCGCAGTAGTGGTCTGCGGCAATACACCGCCCAGCACCCGCGTTGCCTGCGAGATCTTGAACTGCTCCTGGTAATTATATGAGGCGATATTTCCATTGCCAAGCGAACCGTATGAACCGCGGATCTTCAGATCGGAGATAGCCTTCTCAGGCACATGCCAGAAACCTTCCTTGGAGACACGCCAGCCGGCCGACACGGAAGGGAAGAACGCATACCGCTGATTGGATGGGAACTTCGAGGAACCGTCGTACCGGCCGTCCACTTCCAGCAGATATTTGTCGCGGAATGCATAGTTGATCCGGCCAAACCCGCCAAGGATATCCCATTTGTCATAGCTACCGGTAGTCGTAGTATTCTGTCCCAACGCGAGGTTCAAATTCGTGGCGTCGTTGAATATAAGACCGTTGCGCTGTACACTATAACCATCCAACACCGACTGCTCATAGTTGTATCCAACCAGGACCTTAACGTAATGGTCCGACCCGAAGGTGTTTTCATACTGCCCATAAAGATTCGACGCCAAATAACTCGTCGGGTTATACGAGTTCTTGATATCATTGTAATTCGTACCGAGATAGTTGACCACGCCGGGAGAAAGCTCATAGGGCACCGGCACGCGGATCTGGGTCTGGGTAGACTGTGTGCTCTGGAAAGTAAAATCGCCTCTCAGCTGTATCTTGCTCTTGTAGATGTTCGCTACGAATCCCGATGTATTCTTGATGATCTGGTCATAGAAATCGATGCCGTTCTTACCATACCAGAAATCCCCGACCGAATAAGCGCCCGCCGACGTCAGCGATCCGTCCGGATTGAAAAGAGGGGTAGAAGTATGAGAGTTGTCGGCCATATTACGCCAGATGCCGCCGCCTTCACCCACATTGATGGGGTTGTGATACTTTCGGGCGGTGAACTGGGTATTGTTATAGATCTGCAGCCACGGGAGCACCTGCATGCTGCCCTTGGCCATCAGGTTGTACATCCGGTAATTATCGGAATTGAATCGGAAAAGCCCGTCCTGGTTATAATACCGGCCGGATACATAATAATTCGTCTTGCCGGTGCCGCCCGAAATGGAAAGATTCTGATCGATAGCGCCCAGGTTCTTTTTATAAAGCAACCCATACCAGTCCGTATTGGAATAGTAGACATATTGTCCCGTTACCGGATCGACCGCTACCTTCGGCAGGCTCGGGTCCTGGTCATGCTTCTGCAGATCGGTCAGGTATGCGGCCGAGAACACCTGTGTCTTGTTCACATTCTGCGGTACTGCCGCATCGTCATTCCAGGAATAATAAGCGGAGTCGAACATCAGCGCATACTGATAACCATTGTTCACCGTATGCGGGATCTCGGTCGGCATTTTCAGCGAATAATCGGAGGACCAGGTGACGGTGAAACCGCCTTTTTTGGGACTCTTCGTCGTAATGAGCACAACGCCATAGGCAGCCCTCGCACCATAGACTGCCGCCGAAGACGCATCCTTCAATACGGTAACGCTGGCGACGTCATCCGGGTTCAGCAAACTCGGGTCGCCCTCGACACCGTCGATCAGCACAAGCGCGGCGCCACCCTGCCCGATCGAAGTGCTTCCGCGAACATTAAAGACCGGGGAAGTATAAGGCTTACCATCCGCCATCACGAGATTCAGGTTCGGAATGGCCCCCTGCAAGCCCTGGGTCAAATTCGGCAGGCTCCTGTTGTTCAACACCTCTCTATTGATCTGCGTAACGGCGCCCGTAAGGTTCGCCTGTTTCTGAGTGCCATAACCTACAACCACCACCTCATTCAACGAGTTTTTACTCTCCTCCAATCGCACGAGAATGGAAGTGGACCCATCGGCTTTCACCGAATACCCGGTAAGCGTTTGACTGACAAAACCCACACTACTGAACTGAAAACTGTACTTGCCACTGGCAGGTAATTTTAGAAAACGGAACACCCCGCCAGTGTCGGTCTGTGTTCCGGCCGTCGTCCCGGTCGAAAGATTCGTCGCCAGAACAGTAACCCCGACCACGGGCTCGCCCTGGTCATTTCTCACAATGCCGCTGACACTTCCCGAGCGGACTCGCTGCGCTTGCAGGGACGCGGCAATAAATCCCATGCCAAGCACCAGCACGAGTGCTTTCAAGTAGAATTTTTCCATTATGTGTTAGTTTGCGTTTACTTGGCTTTTCGGATGATGTAACATCCTTCTTTCCCGATCACGGATAGATGGTTTAATAGCGCGATATCTTTGAGGATCTCGGTTAAAGAATCATGCTTTTCCAGTTTGCCGATGAAATATTTGTTACGCAGGTCAGAACTGGAATATTGTATCTCGACATTATAGATGATAGCCAACTGATCGAGCACATCCGCGAGTTCCTGGTCGTTGAACATATACCAGTTCGCAAGACTGTCCTCCCGCATCCGCGGCCGACGCGCCCTATGCACGGCGTAGGCCTCCCCTTTATGATCGAATTCCCGAACCGCAACACTCCTGTCGCCGCGCTTGTACACGAATTCTTCTCCCGGTCTCAGGTAATATTTTTTTGCAGGATCACCGGTCTTCGCATCCATTCCCACCATGACCTTACCCTGCAGCAACCGGATACTGATATGGTCGCCGTCCTTCTTATTTGAAACATCGAAAATGGTGCCCAAAACCGTGGTTTCCACACCGCCACTGTAGACGATAAAAGGCTGCTCCTTGTTTCTTCTTACCATGAAAACAACCTCGCCCTCTACCTTCACTTCCCGCTTATCATAATACCCAAGATCCGTTCGGTAGATGATAATGGCGTCGGGAGCCAGGATCGTTTCAGTACTGTCCGGCAGCATGACCCGTACATTTTTATTGTCCGCATTGTGCTTTCCCACCCAAACCGCAGCCTCCGACATCGCGGGTCCCGTCACACTTCGCCCAGGCGCCGGCCGGAAGATCAACCACCCTGCTGCAACGACCGCCAGTAACGAAGCCGCCGCCATCGTTACCCTTATCCGCCGGACCACTGCCCCCCGGGGCCGGACGGCGTGCATCACCCGCGACAACATCTCTACCCGGTGTTTGTCCCCCACAGGCTCTTCGCCGGCCGCCTCAAATTCCTCGAATAGCGACTCATCTTCCGGATGTTCTCTGAAATAAGCTTCGACGAGCGTCGCCTCTTCTTCGGTACAAAAGCCCATCCAGAACTTTTCCAAGAGTTCCCGGGTAATTGCTGGCATTGATGGTTTATTCGATAACTATGTACAGTTCAAGGATAGCTCTACCCCTGCTCGCCCCTGCAGTTATAAAAAAAAGGCAATAACCTGCCGGATGTGCCGGAATGCTTTCGTTACATGATCCTCGACGGTCTTTACCGAGATGTGTAATTGTTGAGCGATCTCTTTATTGGAGTAGCCATGAAAAGTTTTCAAGATAATGATCCGCTTACGCGTTTTCGGAAGACCTTCGATGGCGGCATTCACTTCATTGGCCCGCTCTAAATGAAAATCAGTCGCCGGTTCCGTTCTCTCCAGTGTAAGCCGGCTCACATTCTCCTTTAGCTTCCGCTGCGTTGCCTCCTTCTTTAAATGATTGATCAGTAACCCCCGGGCAATGATAAAGACCTGCTTCTCCAATGCATGGTCCAATGAAAGCGATTCCCGGTACTGCCAAACCCGGATAAAACATTGTTGCGTAAGATCTTTTGCCGTGTCGAAAAAATTAACTCTCTTGAGAAAGAAGCGGAACACCCTCGCATGCAGCTGCTCATACACCCGGATGAAAGCAGCATGATCACCGTTTCGGATAGCAGCTAGATTTTCCATATGGTTCGCAAGTTGCAAAAAATCGCCAAAGCAGTCAGCTCCCAGCCAGAGCCTTAACTCAAAGATAATCCTTCTTCCCCCATTCTCCTAACCCATTCTCTATCGTATACAGCTGCGCATCCTTCGCCGTCAATTGCCTCGACCAACCTGCTCGCTTGACCGGCCCGCTCGGGGAGGACCCCGAACAGCTTCCCGCAGTTTGCTCCCCCCGCATATCAGGGTTTTATGAGCCGGTCGAATTTCGACCGCGTGACCAGCAGGCAGCTGCGAGGTGGGGTTATTGGAGCAGAGCGGCTTAATCGACCCTGTCGAAACGAACCGGGCTTCCATTGTACGGAACGAATAATTCATACATCCTGCCGCCTTCCGTCTTAAAGTACATATCAGCCTTTTGGTTCTCGTAGATGAAAAAGCCGCCGTCAGTCGTAAAGGGGACGAATTCTATCGGTGTGTCGCCATCCGAAATATAAAGCTTGCCGTTCTCAACATAGAATTTGATCTTGTTATCGGGTTTTCCGGCGCGTGCATAAGTGCCTGCGTATTTTTCGAGATCGGCAACAGGCACGGTAACGGGTTTATGTTTTTTGCAGAAGGCGAATTCCACTCCATTTTGGATGACCGGCGGTTTGGCCGCTCCATGAAAAGCGTGAGGAATGACATCGGTTTCGACTTCCAGGTCTTTACAGTTCTGTTGCAGAAGGTAAGTCTTGAATTTCGCGATGTTGTCGACATTCTCATGCTCGTAGGAGCCCACTCCCAGGTAGACTCTTGCCTTGAGATCCTTATGTGTGGCAAAGTATTTCCGGGCGGAAGGTATCAATTGGCGACCGCTATACCCGGGAGCTCCTATGCAAACCGTACTGAACAAACCGGGACGGTTAAAAAGCGCATAGGTAGCAAACACCCCGCCATAAGAATAACCGCTCAATGTCCTGTCATCCGTCACCCGGTATTTGCTTTCGATGAACGGGATGACCTCTTTTTCGATAAAGGCTAAGAAATTCGGACCGCCCTTTTCCGGCTCCAGGTCTCTGTTCCGCTGGTTGGGACCGTCGCCATAACCGATGGCTACGATGACCGCTTCCCTCGTGATGTAATCCTGGCGCAGCATATTGAAGCTGTTGATGGCTGGGTTCTTGTCCCAGTCGCCGTCCGTCAGGTATAGGGATGGATATTTCACGTTGCTGGTATCGTATCCCGGGGGAACGTGGACATAGATCGTATAATCGTCTCCAATGATGGTAGAATGATAATCCCAGAAGACCACTTCCTTTTCGATGAATGTTTGGGCGGGGCCCTTCACCTGGGCATGGGCGGTTTGGCAGAGTAAGACCGATAAG
>DASYSV010000045.1:0-4227 GCA_036010185.1 Puia sp. | reverse complement strand
CTTCCGCAATATCTTTTTCACCCAACCCCGGCGAATCAGCAACTCTGCCAACAAAAGATTCGGCACCCAGGCGAGCCAGGCGGTGAGGATATAGGTTTCGCGCGGAGTCATAGGCAGGTTGATCAGATCGATGATCCACGTATATCCCCTAAGCGTGATCGCCGACAGGGTCAGCGCATAGCTTCTGAACATAAAGGCCCCATGCAGAACAAACCGCCTGCGAAAAGCATAGTATCCGGCAAATAAGGTAAAGCTGATCCAACCTATGGCCAGCAGGGTAAAGCTGGTTCGTGCCGCAATCCCGCCGTTAGCGTACAGGGCCATGATAAAGGCGGCGGGACCGCTGATCGTCGTCACACCGATAAGGTATATCCAGCCCATGATCCGATGGACCCGGGGCCGGCGGAAAAGCAGGCGGGGCGCGAACTGGGTAAACCCGGCGAGCAGGACCAGGCAGCTGGTAAAGACATGCGTATAGAAACTAATGCGCCAATAACGGATATGATAAATATGCTGTTTGGACCGCAGGAATGCGACATCGCTTCGCATAGCCGTATACGGAAGCGTAAGCCGGATCATCATGAAGGAAAAGAAGGCCAGGGCCAGCAACAGCACTATCCGTAACAAAGGCTTTCGCATGATCAGCCCGCAATAAGTTTTTCGAATTTCACTTTTTTACCTTCCAGGAAGGGGGCTCCCGATGTCGAATCGGTGGGTTCGCTGCCTGCATGATAGATGAGCCTCATATTGAGCGCCGGCGTTCGGTTATTGCGTTGCCAGTCTATCCGGATCGTATCTCCCTTTACCTCGTAGCTGCCCTTTACGGTGATCTGCTGTGCATTGGCGTCCGCGATATTTACGGAATCTTCACCGGGATAATATTGAAGAGTGCACACTCCTTCCTCACCGAATTGAAGCGTTCCCAGATCGTTTGTCCATTCGCAATTGTCGAGATCCGGCATATTGGAAGCGTAGGTCGTCCGCGCCAGCTCGAGCGGTCCCTCTTTGGCCATTTTGCTATCGGCAGGGACCCATTTGCCCGAGATCTTGTCAGCGGCAGTATCGAGGGAAAGATAGAAGGTCCCGTCATAGGGATTACCGCCAGGTTCCTTCAGCACGAATTCCAGTCGGCCGTCTTTGCTCTCCACGCTGCCATTCAAATTCCGGCGGAGTCCCTTATGGATGTCGTAACCGGAAGCGATGTTGCCGGAAATGTAATTGATGGCCATTGTCAGAAGGCCCTTGCTGTAGTGCCCGGAATAAGTACCGATGGTAATGTTCCCGATCAGCTGTTCGGAGATGCCTGTCCGGTCTGGAGACACCGGGTGTGAATGACAGGCGCAGCAACAAAGTACGATCAGGATCGTTCTGCAGGATGGGGTTCGCGTCATGCAGAAATTTACTAATATTCTACCGTATATTCAAATTGTCCCGGATGGTCGAACACATCGATGAGATTGAACTTCATCGTGACGGTTTTTTTGTCATCCGACAGCTTGAGCAGGGGATTGTCGATCTTTTTGACGGGCCTGGGAAGCGAGAGGGTACTCGTATAATTGATCTCTATGCCCATTTGTGTGGCCTGTTTTATCTGCGCCATCTGGGGATCGTTCTTCAGCGCATCGAATTTCTCTTTATTGAGCTTTTTCGAAAGCAGTCCGTCGCGGCATTTGAAATCGAAGATGCCGTTGAACTGGTTGATGTCGCCGGGACCGCCGGCGCTATCCCCGCCAAGATTGCCGAAAAGATGCGCATTCCCCAGTGTCGAGCCGTCATTCTGGAGGGTGTACAGCTTCTCGAGATCCGCCTGGTTCTTAAAGGGGAACATGCTATGGATCGTAAAAACCTTGGCATCCATATCCAGCTTGATATGCACCCTGCCCGGGCGGAGGATGGCCTTTTTATCGGCGCTGAGCTTAGAGGAATCTATTACGTCCTTCATCAGAATAGTCGTGTCCATTTTCTGCAAACCCTTCTTCTGGAGCTCTTCTTTTCCCATATATTGTTGCAGGATATCGACCATCTGGCTCATATCGATGTCCATGGCGAGCTGGCCGCTACCATCTTTATTAACATCCAGCCGCTCGTCAATGTCGAGACAGCCTGCAAAAGAAAAAGCAAGAGCAGCGGACAGTACCCATTTGAATAACTTCATCACGTGCACGATTTGCCGGTAAGTTAGGTTTTTAGTCGACGCTAACCTTATAGCGAACTGTAAATATTTGTGAATGCCCCGGCTGTAGCGAGAGCAGTCCCAGACCATTGTTGAAGCAATCAGGCGCGCCGCTGAGATTCTCTACCGCGATGCTTTCTCTCGAAGACGGCGTATACAGTTGCAGATAGGGATAGCTGGCATCGGGAAAGAAGCACACGCGCAACCCGTTGGAAGGATTGTAGAGCTCGCAGGCCGCACTGACGATGGCAGGTTTCAGCGAAAAGCAATTGTCGAGAAAGAGATCACCGACGGGCCTGGCCTTTTCAAATGTATTATAAGGAGTCAGGTGGCCCGTTGGCACGAGACGATCATCGAAGTCTACGATAGCTTCCGAATAGAACTGCAGCGTCCACTCATCCACCTTCCCGCCCAACCGGAAATAAGGATGCCAGCCGTCGGCCATCGGGATGGCGGTCTTGTCGACATTTGTCACCGTGGTCACGATCTCCAGATCGTTGCCGTTGTGAAGGGTATATCGTACCTGGCAGTTGTATTGGAACGGATAGCCCGGATCGTCATTTCTGTAGGCATATTCAAGCACCAGCCCGGCGCCCTGATCGCCGACCGCTTCCTGCACCACCGTAAATGGCTTGTCATACAACAAACCATGGATCGCCGTCCCATCGGGAAAAAGATGTTCGAGGCGATAGTTCTTGTTATCAAACTGGTAGACCCCATCGGGTATCCGGCAGGGGAAAGGGGACAACTTGGGGCCTTTGAACGACGTGCCGATGTTTGTCCGCAAGTCCGCGCTATCGCGGTAATTATCGATGACATTGAATAGCGACCCATCCCTGCCGCGTACCCGGAAAGCATGGAGAAGGGCGCCGCAGCCGGGGAGAAGGACTGCCTCGGTGCCGGCGGTTTCATCGGTGAGTTTGATCAGTTGGAAATCGTCTTCATTAACATGCCGGATCGAAAAGTTCATGGTGAGGAGCAATTATGTTCTGCAATGTATCGAAAAGGCACAACATGCCATGACCGGATTGTGTAATCGCCATCCCGTCGACCGTGATGATCATACCCGCATCGATACAAGGCTGACTCTTGTAATAAGATGCTCCCTCATAATCGGGGCAGAACCGTTCGAAATGATCCGGATGGATACCGGTATGCGGGATATCGTTCAGCAGACCCAGGTCCGCCAGCGCCAGGGTGGCTTCGCTGATGGCGACGATAGGACGGCGGCCTGCCGTGGCCGTGATCAGTGGAAAAATCTCGAGATTATCGCCTTTCTCCCATTGTTGTCCTCCCGGAAGGACCAGGATGTCGAAATCATCGGGCGACATATAGGAAAGGCTGGTATGAGGTATCGTCCGGAGGCCGGTGCGCGAAGTGGCCGTGCGTCCCTTGTTCGCAAACGTCTCGAGGACAATATTGTCCCTGCGGTGCAAACCGGCCACGGTAATGGCCAGCTCGTGGTCTGAAAAGCCGTCGAAAATGAAGGCGGCACATGTCCTGGTGTTCATATATAAGGTGTTTGCCTGATACGTTAAAAAAAGACCGATCTGTGTTTCAGTGATCTGGTTAATGGATTGAGTACCGGTACAAAGAAACAGTGCCGGAATGACAACATTATGTCAGTAGGACCCGTGATGTTCGGACAGTTGCCCGGAAATTTTTTGCATACGGTCCTGCAGCTCACGGGGAGTTTCCACGCGGATGGCGTCGGTATACATCAGGAGCCAGCGTGCGAAATAATCCAATGAGGAAACCAGGAACTTCATCCGCATGCAGTCTTCCAGCTCGTCCTGGGAAACGAACCCATTTAGGTATTTCTGCTCCTGCAGGTATTTGACGATCCGCCTGTCGACCAGGATAATGACTTCCTGAAGGTCGGCACCGGCCCTGAGCCGATCAATATATTCCCGGATGGAAGGGTGAGAAGAGGGATCGAAGGTAATTTCTTCCAGGTTGACCCCCAGCATCCGCGTGAGCCGGAAGTCCCGGTAGTCGTTGCGCAGATGACACCAGCCGATCAGATGCCAGGCTGACCCGTAGTGGATGAGTCC
>DASYSV010000148.1:0-4114 GCA_036010185.1 Puia sp. | reverse complement strand
GGGGGAGGAGAGGGGGTGAGATCAGACGATGCGGTCGCGGAGGAGAGGGGGTGAGATCAGACGATGCGGTCGCGGAGGGCTTTTGAGACGGCTTCGCGGCCGCAATTGACATGGAGCTTGGAGTAGATGTTGCGGATGTGGCCGCGGACGGTGTCGAGACTGATATGGCAGGTGCCGGCGATCATCTTATAGCTATAGCCTTTGACGAGATAGGCGAGCACTTCCTTTTCCCGGTCGGACAAATGGTATTTCAGCCGGCTGGCATCGGAGTGGCGGAATGATTCCAGCACTTTTTTGGCGATGGGAGGGGAGAGCGGGGCTCCGCCGTTGAGTACATTCCCGATGGCTTCGAGGAGGTGGACGAAGGAAGTATTTTTGAGGATATAGCCGTTGGCTCCGTTGCATAGACAGCTGAACAGGCGTTCTTCGTCCTCCAGGACGGTGTGCATGATAATATGGGTGCGCGGGTATTGTTCCTTGATGATGCGGAGTCCTTCGATGCCGTCCACGCCGGGCATATCGATATCCATGATAACGAGATCGGGGTGGTGCTGGTTCATCACATCGATGGCGTGGTCGCAATTTTCATAGTCTCCGCATACTGTATAGCCTTCGACGCCTTCGAGCAGTACTTTTAGCGACTGGCGAAGCCGGGCATTATCTTCGAATATGGCGATGCGGGTAGTCATGGCAGATTGGGTGCCGGTGGCGCGGGATCCTTTGGTAAAGTTAAGATCAGGGGGTGGGTTGTCAATAGCATGTTTATGTCTTGAGGGTGATGGTAGTGCCGTGGAGGGGGCTGGAACGGATATTCAACTTCCATTGGTGACGGCTGGCTCTTTCCTGCATGTTCCTGAGCCCGTTGTGTCCTGCGTGGGCCAGCGTATCGAAGCCGGAACCATTGTCCTGGACGGTCATCTGAAGGGCATGTCCGTCGAGATCGAAGCGGATACGGGCGCTGGAGGCTTTTGAATGTCTGGCCATATTGTTCACTGCCTCTTTAAAGATGAGATAGATGTCGCGTCGTTGGTGCATGTTTAGTTTCAGCTGCTCGACTTCGGGAGCGACCGCCGCTTCGAGCCCGATGTCTTTTGCCTCGAGGAGACCGGAGGCATAATGCAGCATTCGGGGAAGGGCCTCGCCGAGGGTTTCGATATTGGGATCGATGCTCCAGACGATGTCCCGCATGGATTCGGAGACCTGTTGACTGTCCTGATAGATCCGTTCGAGCAGCTGGCTGACGGCTTCATCGTTGTGCAATTGTCGTCTGGCCAGGAGGCTGCTCAGGCTGATATTGGTGAGGTTGGCACCCACTTCATCGTGAAGGTTGCGGGATATCTCGCTGCGGATCTGTCTGGAGCGCTGGGTCTGCCGGCGGCGGTAGCGATACAGGAGCCAGGCAAGGGAAGCGATAGCCAGGAAAAGGAGGGTATAGAATCCGGGGGTCTGCGTGAAAGGCGGATAGATGCGGAAGCTGAATGCGGCCGGGACCGGGTTCCAAACGCCGTTGCCGGTAGCCGCACGCACGAGAAAAGTATATTTACCCGGGGCGAGGCGGCTGAAATTGATCTGTCTCTGGCGGTCGGCCATCACCCATGCCGTGTCGGCACCCAGCAGTCGCCAGGCGTAGCGGGTGGTGTGTCCGTCGGTGAGATCGACGGCAGCATAGCGTATGGATATATCGTTCTCCTGCGAATGAAATTCGGCGGTGCTATCGGGATCGGGTATGCGCTGGTTTCCGTTGACCGAAATGGAAGTGATCATTGGGCGGGGCGGTCTTCCGTATGGGTCGATGCCGCCGGGGAGGAAATAGAAGAAGCCGCCGTGACCGCCGTTGTACAGCCGTCCGGTAAGCGGATCGTAAAAGAATTCGGCCGTCAGGCAGGTGACGGGCAGACCGTTGTCCTCTGTATAGTTAAGAAAAGATTCGGTCCGCGGGTTGAAGCAGGCAAGACCTCCTTCCGTCATCATCCATATCCGGCCTGTCGAATCTTTAAAGAGGCTGCCGGTGTAGCTATTGGCCAGCCCATTCTCATGTCCATATACCGACAGCGAGCCGGTGGAGGGAACGAAACGCACCAGCCCGCGGGTTAGGGAGGAAAGCCAGAATACGGAATCGTGATCGATGACGATGCCGTTGAGCGGACCGATGTGTATCCGGACCGCGGATGGAAGGGGGATCACCGTAAAAAGGCCGGAATCGCGATGCCATTTTACGAGGCTATTGCTGGCATCGCCGGTCATCCAGAGATCGCCCTTCGTATCCTCGGCGATGGAAAGGGGATATCGCAGGGGGTAGCCCTTTTCGCTATTGCCCGGATAGTAGTCGAAGCGGTGTCGTGCGCTATCGAAACAGCAGAGGCCGTTGCCTTTTCCCAGGCCCATCCATACGAGGCCATGGCTGTCCCTGAACTGGGTTGTAACGGAGACTTCGTCGAGTGCTGGCGGCTTACCTGGAAAGGGAGGCAACCGACCGTTGGTACGGGTGGTGAGGCAATACCAGAACATACCTACCTGTGTGCCTACCCATAGGGTATCCTTATCGATCTGGCGGACGTTCCAGATGAAATCCGTCCAGGTGGGTATGCCGGTGTTCAGCAGGCGGTGTTGTTGCTGATGGTGGGTGGAGGGATCGATGGCGAAGAAGCCATCGCCATAGGTAGCGACCCAAAGTGTCCGGCCATATCGGCTGAAGGAATTCGCTTCGTATTTTATGGTCCGGTGGGATGAGTTGTCGAGGAGGGTGACACCGGTGAAGCATTGGCGGGAGGGAACGATCTTTTGCAAACCGACGCGGCTGGTCGCGAGCCACCAGTTGTTCTGACGGTCGCATAAGACGGTGTTGTATTTCTGGTCGCAGAGCAAAGGGGTGGACAGCGAATCCAGCACGGGTGTTTTGTTCCGCCAATCGATGGAAAGGATGGCCAGACCATAGTTATGAAACAGGAGCAGTATCCTTGTGGAGTCGATGGGGGCGATGCGTTGGGACCAGCTGACGTAGGGATAGCGGTCATACGGGAAGTGGCATGCGTTGCGACGGCGGCCGGTTTCATCGAACAAGAAGAGGCTATCGCGGTGGAGTAGCAGGAAGAATTTGTCGAACACCTTGAAGAGGCGGCTGGAAATGTAGCCGGCCGGATGGGAAGGTGTCGAATCCAGCAGGTGCAGGAAGGTCAGCTGTTTGAGGCGGGGTGAAGAGGCTGAATCGGTGAGGAGGCCGGTCTTTTTCGAGTAAATTCGCCAACCGTCGTGCAGATATAGCAACATGTCGCCGTCGGTCAGGGGCCATATCTTCTCTACAAAATTGATCCTGTTGCGGGTAGCGAGGGTATGTGTGAAGCCGGAGGGAATGAGCTTTTTCAATCGTCTTAGCGGATCGAAGACGAAGATGCAATTCTTTGAAATGGCCCAGAGATTGCCGTCGGCGTCCGTCTCCATATTAAGGATGGAATTATTGAAAGGGGCCATCGCGCTATCGGATCGGTAGTAGAAATTTTGAAAAAGGCCGGTGTGGCCATCATAGAAGCCGAGGCCGCCTTCGGTACCGATGGCGAGATAGTTGCCGGGCAGGCGTTTGATACAATAGATAAAATTATGCGGCAGGGAATGGCTGTCGTCCTGGTGGTAGAATTGGGTGATCTCGGTACCGTCGAAGCGGTTGAGGCCATCGGTCGTCGCGATCCAGAGGAAGCCCTGGTCGTCTTGAGTTATATCGGTAATGGTATTGCTGCTGAGACCTGCGGAGGTGGTTAATTTTTCTATGAAATGAGGAATCTGCTGCGCGATGAGGAGGGTCGGGAGCAGCTGTGTGGTTAGCAGGCAACCGAATATCGTGCGCCTGGTGTTCATGTATGGCAAGTTACCGATATGAATTATATTGCTAAAAAAATAATATGATCAGGGAAATATTGGGCGTGGCCGTTTTGTTGCAAGGATTGGGCGTAATGGGACAGCAACCGGCATTGGATATGGACTCGATCGCGGCGGAAGGAATGCCGCGGTTGGTGTCGCGTCAGTTCAGCTTTACCGAGGGGGCGTCGGTAGACCGCAGCGGGAATGTGTTCTTTACGGATCAGCCCAATGACAAGATCTGGGAATATACCGTGGATGGGAA
>DASYSV010000147.1:0-9075 GCA_036010185.1 Puia sp. | reverse complement strand
TGACCGGAAACTGCTGATGGATCCCATCGTCAGTATCCGGATGCTGAATTTCAAGGTGACCGTTCTCGGCGAGGTCGGGCATCCTTCGGTGATCCCCGTACCCAGTGAAAAGATCTCACTGCTGGAAGCCCTTGGCCTTGCAGGCGACCTCACCATCAATGCACGGCGTGACAATGTGATGGTCATCCGCGAACAATCGGGCCGGAAGGTCATCAAACGAATAAATCTCAATTCCTCCGAACTGTTCACCTCACCCTATTACTATCTTCAGACAAATGACGTGGTATATGTTGAACCCAATAAGGCAAAGGTCCGCAGCGGCGCTAACACCGCCATGTGGGTGTCCGTAATACTGGCCGCCCTTTCCTTCGGGATCATCGCAGTTACCAACATAAAATGATGAGCATGATAAAGTCGAATAAAACGATCCGCGAACAGAAAGACAGCAACCTGATCAGTTTCATCAGGTTCCGTTTCCTGCCTTACTGGCCGCTGTTCGGTCTGCTCGTGATCATTTCCGTCGCCGTAGCCATGTTATACCTTCGGTGGGCCACTCCTACCTATGAGGCAAAGGCCGATCTGCTGATCAAGGATGCCAACAAGGGATCGGGCGACGCGCAGACGCTGGCCTCGCTGAATATTTTTACCACAAAAAAGATCGTGGAGGACGAGATCGAAGTGCTTCAGTCGCAGACCCTGATGCGGGAAGTGGTACGTAATCTCCATCTCTATGCGCCGGTGTGGGCCGAAGGCCGGGTCAAAGCGCATCTGGCATACAGCTCCTCCCCCGTCATCATCGAGGCCATGGGATTCGACAGTTTGTACAAAGAACACAGCAAGATGTTCCTGGGCAAGACCGCGTTCCATTTTGACAGTGCTACCGCTACCATCCGGACGGCGGCCGGGTCGTTCCCGCTGGACAGCTGGGTGGCTTATCCCGGAACCTCGCTTTTGCTTCGGTTCAGCCGCAATCCGAAGTTATCGGAAACCGACAACCGGGCTAAATACTTCATGGTCTTGAGTCCCAAAATGGTCACGAACAGCCTTATCGGAAAATTGAGCGTGACCTCGACCAATAAGCTGTCTTCCGTCGTCACTTTGACTTTTGGCGATGAGGACCCGCACCGGGCGGAAGATATTCTCAACGAGCTGATAACGGTGTATGACCATGCATCCATCGATGACAAGAATCAATTAGCGATCAATACCCTCACTTTTGTCGAGAACCGGTTGCTGCATGTTCGTAAGGAGCTGGATTCGGCGGAGAACCGGTTACAGCGTTACAAGACCCGCAACGGCGGCGCCGATCTCAGCCAGCAGGGCACGGCTTATCTGGCAAACGTCAGCAGCAATGACCAGAAGGCGTCCGATATTTCCATGCAGCTGGCGGTGCTTGACGAAGTAGACAAATACGTGCGGAACGATAATGGCGGTTCGGGGATCGTCCCCTCTACCCTCGGCATCCAGGATGACGGGCTGAATCACCTGCTCCAGAAGCTGTATGACGCCAGGACGAATTACGACAAGATGCGCAAGACCATCGGCGAAAACAACCCCACGATGCTGTCGCTGGCCAATGAGATCCAAAAGATCAAGCCCAACATCCTGGAGAATATCCGGATACGGAAGCTGAGCCTCCAGGCGGGGCTGGCGAATCTGCAAAGTACCAACGACAAATATACCACGCGTCTGGCCGGGCTGCCGGAAAAGGAAAGGACCCTGCTCGAAAGCAGCCGGCAGGAATCCATTCTCAACAACGTCTACTCCTTCCTGCTGCAAAAACGGGAAGAAGCCTCGTTATCCTACGCATCGACGATATCCGACAGCAGGACCATCGACAGGGCAGAATCGTCGCTGGATCCCATTTCACCGAAAAGAACGATCATACTGGGCATCGCGCTTTTGACCGCGCTGATCATCGGCGGCGCCATCGTATATACCCGGGAATTCATCAATACCAGGATCCTTTTCCGCAAGGAGATCGAGACCTATAGCTCCGTGCCGATCATTGCCGAGATTGCGGCTGCGGGACATTCGTCCTCCATCCTGATCCCTAAACAGAGCCGCCGCGTCGTCCTCACCGAACAATTCCGGCAATTGCGCACGGCGCTGGGATTGCATGCAAAAAGAAATACCAACCGCAAGCTGCTGGTGACTTCCAGCATTTCCGGCGAAGGTAAAAGCTTTATCAGCGCCAACCTGGCGCTTTCACTGGCCTCCGCAGGGAAAAAGGTGGTCCTGCTCGATTTCGATCTGCGTAATCCGCGGATAACGGCCGAGTTCAACCCGGCGGCAGGACCGGGTCTGTCCGATTTCCTGCAGGGGGATATCGAACCCTATGAGATCATCAAGAGTTGTCCCTACGACAACCTGTTCATCTGCGCGGCCGGCGGGATGGAAGGCGACGGGATCGAGCTGTCTTTTAACAACCGGCTGAGCGAGCTGTTCGATTACCTGGACGGTGTGTTCGATTTCATCATCATCGACACCCCGCCGGTGCATCCGGTCAGCGATGCATACGTGTTGACGGAATACTGCGATATCTCGCTGTATGTGGTCCGGCACGATTTTACACCCAAGGCTTTTGTCCAGTTGCTGGATGAGAACAATAAGATCAAACCCCTGAAGAACCTCGTCATTGTCTTCAATGGCATCAAATCGCGGGGCATCTTCAAAGGGAAATATGGTCTCGATCTCGGATATGGTAACGAGTTTTCGGTTAAACAGAGGAAGACCTCCTCCGTCGTCCGGAAATTGCTCGGCGCCAGATCCTGATCGACTTCAGCCGCTTGAGGCGGATTTTCTTAACCTACCACTTCATCGTCGCTCGGAAACAGGCCCTGTTACTGAGATGGGCGGAGCCTTTTCACAAATTCACAATCATCTCAAAAAAAGTATAACTATGAATACTCAATGGTATGCCGTTTACACTAAGCCAAGGTGGGAAAAGAAAGTAGCAGAGCATTTGGCAAAGAACCAGTTTGAAAGTTATTGTCCGCTGAACAGGGTGCTTCGTCAATGGCATGACCGGAAGAAGTTCGTTCAGGAGCCTTTATTCTCCTCTTATGTATTCGTCCATACGGAAGAATGCCGTCATATCGAACTAAGCCGCATATCGGGCATCGTCAATTTGGTCTACTGGCTGCGTAAACCAGCTGTCATCAAAGAGGAGGAGATCGATGCGATAAGGAAGTTCACCGCTCAATACCCGAACGTGCAGCTTGAAAAGACAGCTGTCAATGTAGACGATAAGGTAAGGGTCATCAAGGGACCGCTCATCACACAGGAAGGCAGCGTCATCGCAGTGAAGAGCAGGACGGTAAAGATCGCTCTCCCATCGCTGGGATATATCATGGTGGCCGAGGTGGAAAAACAGAATGTCGAGATCATCACTCCCTCGGGCCACACTTTCGCTTACGAACACACCGCATAAAAACCTCTTAAAATCAAATCATGAAGACAGCGTTAATTACTGGAATCACCGGTCAGGACGGATCCTACCTGGCCGGGTTACTATTGGACAAAGGCTATATGGTCCATGGAGTCAAACGAAGGTCGTCCCTGATCAATACCGATCGCATCGACCACCTCTATCAGGACCCGCATGAAAAACACGTACGGTTTCGTCTTCACTATGGAGACATGACGGACAGCACCAACCTGATCCGCCTGATCCAGGAGACGCAACCGGATGAGATCTATAATCTGGCGGCGATGAGCCATGTAAAAGTGAGCTTCGATACGCCTGAATACACCGCCAATGCCGATGGTATCGGCACCCTCCGTCTCCTTGAAGCTATCCGAATTCTTAACCTGCAAGGGAAAACTCGCATTTACCAGGCTTCTACATCCGAATTATACGGGCTGGTACAGGAAATTCCCCAGCGGGAAACCACCCCTTTCTATCCCCGGAGTCCCTACGCCGTCGCCAAGCTGTACGCTTACTGGATCACCGTCAACTATCGTGAGGCCTATGGCCTTTATGCCTGCAACGGGATCCTGTTCAACCACGAAAGCCCCCAAAGGGGGGAAACCTTCGTCACTCGCAAAATTACCAGGGCGGTGGCCGCCATCGCCCTGGGTTTGCAGGACTGTCTTTTCATGGGCAACCTGGACGCTCAACGCGACTGGGGTCATGCACGCGATTACGTGGATGCCATGTGGCGCATCCTGCAGCAGGACACTCCCGACGATTATGTCATCGCCACGGGTGTCACAACCCCGGTACGCGATTTCATCCGCATGGCTTTCGCCGAGCTGGGTATCGACATCGAATTCATCGGCAGCGGTCTCGAAGAAAAAGGCATCATCGCCGCATGCCGATCGGAAGAATACCAGCTACCGGAAGGCACGACGGTGGTCGCCGTCGATCCGGCCTATTTCCGGCCCACCGAAGTAGACCTCCTCATCGGAGATGCCTCCAAGGCACGACGCGTGCTGAACTGGGAGCCCCGCTATACCCTCCCGATGCTGGTTAAGGAAATGGTCGCCAACGATGTCGACCGGCTGAAGACCCGAATGCCCGAATTCACCTACGGGCTGATGGAACCTTTTTGATGAATTACTCCGAGCCGCCTCCGGCGGCTCGTTTTTTCCGCATTTAGAATGGCAGACTTTCAGGACCTGAAATCAAAAGCAGTCACCGCCTCGTTGTGGGCGATCGTCGAGAAATTCTCGCTACAGATCGTTCAGTTCGTGGTAAGCGTTATCCTGGCCAGGATACTCGAGCCGAAGGACTATGGACTGATCGCCCTCACGGCCATCTTCACCACGCTGTCGGGCGCTATCATCGACGGCGGTTTCGAAAAAACACTGATCAGGGCCAAGGTCCTTCAGCCGATACAGGTCACCAGTGTTTTTTACGTAAATCTCGTTCTGGGTTGTCTGCTGACGGTGATCCTCCTGGTAACCGCGCAGCCGATAGCGCTCTTCTTCCGGGCACCGACGCTTGCTCCCGTATTACGGGTGGTGTCGCTGGGTCTCCCGATCAATGCGCTCACCCAGGTGCAACGCGTATTGCTGATGAAGGAGCTTCAGTTCCGGAAAATATCGATTGCGCAGATCTTCAGCGCGCTGGCCGGAGGCATCACCGGTATCGTCATGGCCTGCAAAGGCATGGGCGTATGGGCGCTGGTGGGATCACTGCTCGTTTTCCAGGTGGTGACCCTCGTCATCTTCTGGATACGCAGCGACTGGTATCCCAGCTTCAGCTTTTCCTACTCGTCCATCAAAGACATGCTTCCGTACGGGAGCAGGATACTCGTCGTGAGCCTGCTGTTCTTTCTCATGCAGCAGTTCAACACTTTCATAGTCGGCAAGATGTACAGCAAGACCGATCTGGGCTATTTCAACCGAGGCGGGCGATTTCCCGATCTGCTCGTCAGTCTCGTGCAAAGCATCGTGCTTAAACTGGCTTTCCCGCTGTTTGCCAAGGTCAGGGATGAGAAGGCGCAACTGGACGAGCTGCTCAAACGGACCACGCAGCTGGTGGCCTTCATCGTCTTTCCGCTGCTGGCGCTGATGCTGGTCAACGCCTTCGATATCACGCTGGTGATCTTTACGGCCAAGTGGCTTCCCTCGGTGATCTTTATGGAGCTGTTTTGTTTCATCACCCTCCTGGAGCCGTTTGTAGTCATCTATCGCGAGCTGATCCTGGCGAAAGGTCATGCCCGTCTGCTGATGCGCATCTTCATGGCTACGTCCATCGCCGAAATAGCACTTGTCCTGCTGCTTGCGAAATACGGCATCCTGTATGTCGTCGTCGCCTCTATCATCAGCAAGACCATCCAATACGCCGTCTATCTGGGGGTAGCGTCGGGACAAACGTCCATTTCCTGGCGACGCCAGGTGGCCTGGATCGGTCCCTATATCGGTATCTCCGCGCTGATGGGTCTGATCGTTAAGGGTATCGGCTGGCTCCTGTCGGGAACGTCCATGCCGCCCATCGCGGGGCTGACCATCAAGCTGACGGCCGGTATCGTCATTTATATGCTGCTCGCACGTCTATTCCGTCTCAATGAACTCTCTTTTATCCGGACCCTATATGCCAAGGTCCAAAAAAAAATCCACGCCATGCATTGGAAACAGGACCTTTATAATGCCGCGGGTCTCGCTATCCGCAGGTCAAGGCTGCACCGTCTCTTTTCTCTAAAGGACGACGGCAGACCTACCTTCCCTCACAAGCTGGTCTATATGTGCGGAAGAGAAGGACAACGCTATCTCAACGCCTCGCTGACTTCAGTATATCTTTTCTGGGACAGTCTCCCGGAGGTGATCGTCATCTCCGATGGAACGCCGCTCCGGGACATCGTACGATGGCCGCGTAAGCTGGAAGTCATTTCATCGATGGACGCTTACCGGCATTTTTCCGACAGAGGCAATCCGGACCTATGCCGCTACGCCGACCGGATCGTTTACGGTAAGAAATTCATATCACTCGTCTACCTGGCGCAACAGACGCCTATCCTTTATTCGGATACCGACGTGCTCTGGTATTCGACGCCCACGGCCGGCGGCATCGGGCAGGGTCCTTATGTAAAAATGGGCAGCGACATAAGCGGCGGCTATTATTCAGGCTCGCTGCTGGAAGGTCTCGACGAACATCGTTGCTCCGAAAACATACCCTTCAATGCAGGGGTCATGTATCTCAGCGGAGACCTTTCGGTCTATCCCAAATGGTCCGAGCTCTGTCGACGGCTGGCCGAAGATCCGGGTGTGGGTCTGAAGGATTTCACCGAACAAACGGCATTCGCCATCTTGGCCAATCATTTCAACGCAGCCTCCTATTTCACTCAACGCGAGATCCTCATCCGTACGGATGATACCTATGCTCTTCAGTACACCCTCAAACATTCTCCCGGCATCATCGCACGACATTATGTCAACACCAGGCGGGTCGCTTTCTGGCGGGACTTCGCCTACATCTGCGTCAATAAAAAACTTTACGCGTGAAACAATGACTATGATCAAGAAATCTCTCCAAATACTGAAAAGGAATCTGACCCCGCCGAGGGGCATCGATTTCGAATCGGTGTACCCAGTCTCTGATTTTTACGGGGACGACAGGGGCACGCCGGTCGACCGGTATTATATCGACAGGTTCATCAAGGATAATCGTCATCGTATCCGGGGACATGTCCTGGAAGTAGCGGAAAATACCTACTCCCGGCAATTCGGCAGCGGTATCGAGTCGATAGACGTGCTGCATTATGAAAAGGGCACGCCGGGCGCGACGCTGATCGGCGATCTGAGCCGGCCCGAAACGCTTCCCGAAAACCGGTTCGATTGTTTCATCTGCACCCAGACCATCCATGTCATTTACAATTACCGGGATGCCATCCGGGGCGCCCGTCAGTTGTTGAAACCCGGTGGTATCCTGTTGTGCACCTTGTCGGGTATCGCACAGGTGTCGCGCTACGACATGGACCGCTGGGGTGACTACTGGCGTTTCACCACCCTGTCCGCCCAACGCTCGTTCGGCGAAGTATTCGGTGCGCCCAATGTCACCGTCGACTACGGCGGTAACTGCTACGCTGCCGTCAATTTCCTGCGCGGTATCGCTCTGGAAGAGCTTGACCGTAACAAACTGGGAGTAAAAGATCCCAATTATCCCATTCTTATCACCATCATCGCTTCAAAATGAATACGTCCCTGAAAATCCTCTGGCTCGCGCCGCACCCCATCAGGCCCGGCGAACACCCCGCTCCCTGGCTCGTCACCCTGGCTACCGAGCTGGCCCGCGCCGGTCATCGACTCACCGTGCTGACACCCAGCCCAAGAACAACGCAGGTCCAACGCATTGCAACCGACCAGGGCTATGAGCTCATCATCGTCCCCTTCAAAGGCGGCATCCGCCACCTGTTGAGCGGCTTCCGGACACAGATATCGTCCATGAGCGCCTTTTTGCGGCAAGGGGCCAGTACGTTCGATGTCATTCATGTACACGGAACGGAAATGCAGCTCGCCACTTCGGTAATGGAAGCACAAACGGGGACGCCCTATATCATTTCCATACAGGGCATCCTTTCGCTATATAAAGACAAATTGCCGCAGAAATTCTCCAAACGATACCTATACTGGTCGTTGGCCAGCCGGTATGAAAAACAGGAAGTTCGCTATTCGCCCAATTTCTTTTGCCGCACGGACTGGGACCAGCATTTTGTCCGGCATTTTCAGCCACGCGCCTCGATCACGACTTGCTGGGAAATGCTTCGTCCAGATTTTTTTCAATACCGGCATTCATTCACGGGAAAAGGTATCCTTTTCATGGGCGGCGACAATCCGCTAAAGGCGCTGACGCTGTGTCTGAAGGTCTTCGGACACCTGATCGTCCGTCAACCCGATCTGCGGCTCCATATCGTCGGCTCCGTCAACGCGGCTGCCTACCGCCGTCTGGTACACAATATCGACGCCCGTCCGCTGAGCACGGACAATGTGGTATTCCATGGCGCACTGGATGCACAGGGCATATGCAGGCTGTATACCGAGTGTTTTTGTCTCTACCATCCTTCGCTGATCGATAATAGTCCTAACTCAGTTTGTGAGGCGCAGGTGGCCGGGTTGCCGGTGATAGCGACGAGGGTCGGCGGCGTGCCTTCGCTGATCGATGACGGACGGACGGGTTTGCTGATCCGTAAGAATGACGAGGCGGGTCATGTGGCCACACTGGAAAGACTCTACAGGGATTCCGGTCTCCAACGATGGATCAGCCGCAACAGTCGCGAGGTCGCCCGGCAGCGGCACGATACGGCGACCATTTTGGAAACAACCCTCAATACCTACCGGACCCTCGCTGCCGCTTCGGCTTCCAACGTGCCGGCGTCCGCAACGAATGTCCTTCAAACCACCAATCATGTTACCACTCAGATACCTGCTTAGAGCCATCAAGATCGCCCGACGCGGTGCGTGGGCGGCCATTACGACCCGGTACACACGGCTATATCTGCGCGCCAACGGGGTCCGTCTGGGACACGGCTGTCTTAGCAACGGCATGCCCGAACTGGAGATGAGCGTGCATGGACAATTTACTGCCGGGTGCGGTCTCGAACTGCAGAACGGCCGGCATTACAATATGAT
>DASYSV010000610.1:0-3171 GCA_036010185.1 Puia sp. | reverse complement strand
ATTCTTTCCACATACGCTGCAGGGAGACTTGAAATATCCAGGCCGACCGTCTATTGGATATCCTATCTGAGCATACTCCTCTTCATTGCAGGCACGGGGTCCGTCTTTTTGCTGAACGGATCGTTGTTCGGCTGCTCCGTGCAGGGGATACTGTTGTCTGTTTCGGTTGTCGCGCTCGCAGTGCTGTTCGAATCGACGCTCCGGACGAAAGGGGCAGCCGCCGGGAGAAGAAAGCCGGATAACCGGGCCTGTCAGGACATCCCGACCAGTTCCTATCTTTTGACCGACCAATTGAAAAAACATGCATGGATCATAAAAGGCAAACAAACGGTCATCCGATGGATCATCATTTTCGCTCTCATCGGCTGTCTGGAGGAGATATGTTACAGGGGGATTATTTTGCAGACCATCCTCTACAAGGCGGTCGGCGCCCCGAGGGCATTGCTGATCTGTTTACAGGTTATATTGTTTGGGTTGAACCATGTTTTTTTTGGCGCCAGGCAAGTACTCATGAAAACGCTTCTGGGACTCTTGCTTACCGTTATCACCCTGGTGACCGGAACCCTTGTTCCCGCCATGCTGGCGCACTCGTTGTTCAATGCATGGGCAATCTATGACTCCAATAAGCAACTATTAAAAGCCGCATAGTCATGCATGACCTCATCCTATATACCGGCATTTTTCTGACAGTGGGTTCCTTCTATTATTTCATCCTGTCAAAAAAATTCGATGGCTGGGCATTCAGACATTCGCTCAAACTTCCGATCGCCAAAAAACATCCGGCCGGTCATGTCTTCGCGCTGGCAAACATCGCCGTTGCCGGCTTTTTTCAAAGCCTCGTATTTGCAGGCCTGTGCTGCTATTTTGCGACCCCCTGGAAGTCGATCCTTGTCGATAATTTCAGACCGATCCAATTGGCATACGGTATTTTCCTGGGGTTGGCGGATATCGTGGCTTGCAATATGGGAGGCTTACTATTTATGAGAGCCTGGCAATCCATCCGCAGCCGAGGGGCAAAAAACGCCTTAGCCGGATCACAAAAACAGGTCATGAGCGGCTGGGTCAATTCTTTCAAGTTGTCATTCGAAAATTTCCCTCTTGCGGTGGCGGGTCCGATAGCCTTTTTTTATATCCTTTTCGAAGAGCTGATCTTTCGCGGAGTCGTTTTATTCGCGTATGCCGGGATCAGCGGGATCCCCGTCTTCCTGGCGATCCTTCTGTCTACCCTACTCTTTACCTTGGCGCAAAGACCCGGCATTCCCAGGGCCCGCGACGCCAACTATCCGATGCGTTCAGCCTTTATAATGGGGCTCATCCACAATTGGCTCATGCTAAAGGTCTTCTCGATCGTCCCGCTGATCATCGCCCATTTCGTATTTCTGCTGGTGGCGACCCTTCCCGTCAAAAAGACAGGCAACAAATTGACACCAAATGCCGATCTTCTTGGAATATGACAAAGCCGATCTGCCAATGCCTGATAATCAAGACGATTGCGAAAACAATCGCAATAATGGTTAGAAACCGCCGTCGCGGCGTTGTCCTTTTTAACTAAAGGGAATAGGTCCTTTCAAACCTGTGAAGCGAACGAAAACAGCCGGGCTTACCACCCGGCATGCAGCATTGGACTAAAAGAGCCGCAAGGCCCTCGTGATCAAAAAGCTTCAAATATGGTACCTGTAAATCACACCCAATCACAGCAAAGAGGCTGGTCGATTTCATCTTCATCAACACAATTCTAACAGGAGGTGTCAATGAAAGATTGTTTAAAAGGGCCGACCAGCCTCTGCTTATCCTATTACCCTATTGGACGTTAAGTGTTGTTGTAAACCCGCCATTATGGCGCATTCATAGTCCAGATGTCCCTTCTCCGGGTGATGACATCGGATGTCGAGGAAATCCACTCTTTGCTGAGTAATGAATTTCACCCCATAAAGTGATTTCAATTTTTTGTCCTCCGGCTCTATTTCGTAGAGATAGAGGAAATCATTGACGTATACAAGCGCCCGCATTCGCCTTTGAATTTCTTCGAAGGTGCAGGAAAAATAAAAATAATACATCCAGTAAATTGCTGGTTTGGTCAGTGAAGATGATGTCAAACTATTGTTCGATCATCAGGTGGACCACGGAGGAAAAGACGCAACCAGCCCATCCTGGCATATATCCGGCTGGAGCAGAAAGACCGTTGCTGGTCATCGGCTTGAAAGGGCAGGAAAAAAAACGGGGTAGGACAACACCATACATGCTCATGCGCAAAGCGCTTATCCAGCAGCAGGGCCCTCCGGGAATTCTTATCCCAGCCAATGCGCGAATGCCGGATTGAGTGTGTTGCCGTTGTCGAATGTGATAAAAAAAGCGACCGATAAGTGGAATGGCCGAAGAATTGGTAGTACCCGTAATAGAATTGTAAACCCAATACAGCCAGATGGGCTATAATGAGCACGCCGTTGCGGGCGCGCTTTACATATTTCCTTCGGATCGCGGACATTATTTCTTAGGTCGTTAGCGAGAGTTTCCGGAAGCGGGACAACTCGAACAAATTGTGATTTATTGATATAAACCGTTCAATATCACATCAAGAATTGTGCCTTTCCCCGGTAACTTCTGCGAATTTAGCTAATTTTAATGGTTATGACGAAGGTAATATTTACACCGGAGCAAGCCAGGAAGATCATTATCCACGCGGCAGGGCTCGCAAGGCGCGCCCAGTTCGGCAAAGGAAGAGAGGCGGTGTACAAACTCATCGAGCACCTCGGTTTTATCCAGCTGGATACCAATTATACAGTCGAGCGGGCGCATCACCATGTTATCGCCGCGCGTGTACCCGACTACAGGCTGGAATGGCTGGACGAGTTACAGGAGGACGGCAGGGTCTTTGAATTCTTCACCTCCGATGCCGGATATATTCCCATGAAAGACTTCCGTTTTTCATTGCCAGTAAAACAAGCCTTCGCGTCCAATCGGAAACCGATGACTCCCGCGGAGATCAGCCTCATGAACAAGGTGCTGGACAGGGTGGCGCGTGAAGGCCCGCAGATGGTAAAGGATTTTGACAACGATCGCCAGGAGGCAAGCGCGGGTTGGTGGGACTGGCGACCGTCCAAGATCGCGCTTGAAAGGCTCTATCTCGATGGAAGACTGATGACCACGAGGACGAAAGGCTTCCAGAAAATA
>DASYSV010000608.1:0-6849 GCA_036010185.1 Puia sp. | reverse complement strand
GTTCTTTCCGAGCTGCGGCAACCCCTTCAGCACCTTAGCCGGCTGGAAGGAGGATAGATAGGCCGCGGGATACAGTCCGCTCAGAAAGCCGACGCCGATGGTCCCTAACACCACCAGCGGGATTATCCAGACATGCTGATTGAATACGATCTCCAGATGCCGCTGGCTCAGACTGTCGATACCCGGCAGCACAGCTGCTACCAGACCCGTTGCCAGGACCAGCGCGAGTAGTGCCAGCAATATCGTTTCACTGAGGAATTGTACGCTGAGCTGCGTCTGCATGGCGCCGATCGATTTGCGGATGCCCACTTCCCTCGCCCGCTCAGCCGAACGGGCCGTAGAAAGATTCATGAAATTGATACACGCGATCGCCAGTACGATGAGTGCGATCACGGTGAATATATTGGTATAGCTGCTGTCGAATTTTTGGTAGTTGATATAATCGAGCCCGACATCGGCCGAATGCGCATGCACGGCGCGTAACGGCAGCAGGAAGAGTTGGTACCCTTTAACGCCATCTTCGCCGAGATGCTCCCTGATATACGAAGGGAATTTCTTTTCGAGGGCGGCCGTATTGGTACCCGGCGCAAGCTCGAAATACGTATTCAGCCAATTTCCGCCCCAGGCGCTATCCCATCGCGGTCTGATCCAGGTGTTGAAAGATGCCAGAGCATCGAATTGGAATTGCGAGTTCTCGGGGACATCGGCCAGCACGCCCGTGACCTTGAAGAGCACTGTATCGTTGGCATAATGGGAGATCGTCTTACCCATGGGATCGGCACTGCCGAAGAGCTTGCGCGCAGTGGTTTCCGTAAGGACCACGCTGTGTGGGTCCCGAAGGGCGGTGGCCCTGTCGCCCTTCAACAGGGGAAAATCGAACATGTGTAAGAATGGCGTGTCCACCGCCAATACCTGCGGCAGAAAGAGCCGCTGGTCCTTGTTGGTGATCTCATATTTTTCATACCAGCGAACGTGTGTGGCCTGCAGGATCTGGGGGAACTTGTTTTTCATGGTCTTCGCCATGGGATACATCGTCAGGGCGACCTTTTGTGCGGCGAGCATTCCCGGCCAGTCCTGTACTTCATTCAGCCGGTAGATGTTTTTCGTATGCATCCGGTCGAAGCCGCGTTCGTAGGACACGAAAAGCAGGATGACGATGCAGGCGGCCATGCCAATGGCCAGTCCCAGTATATTGATCGCGGAATAGACTTTGTTCTTCCACAGATTGCGCCAGGCGATCTTGAAGTAGTTGCGGAACATGGTGTTTATTTTAAGGTGATCTCAAAACTGAAACCGCAACAGCACGCCATCCACGGCGGTCACCCAGGCATTGTGCGCTCCGTTCTCCCTGATCCCCCTCGATGCCTGTTCATTGATGCCTCCCGGTGTCATGGCATGTTTGGCCATCTCCCGGAAATCGATAGCGTCGGCGTGTCGCGCTAAATAGGACAGTGACTGAAAAAGATTCGCAACATAAGCATTCGCGGCGGCCGGGGCTACGCCGTGCGTCATCGTCCATTCGCTGAGACTCGCCAGCAGCTCGTAATAGGGCGAGATCAGGCCGGTCAGCGACCACAGCGCGTGCAGCTGTTCTTCGTCATGTACGGGTATGGGCTCGCCCAGGTATCCAAAAAGCTGGACGACCGTCGCGGTAGCATGGAATAAGGGAATGGGACAATTGTGGCGGACGACGGTAGGCAGCGGTATCGCGCGGCACACCTGCGCCGCCGGCCGGACGAGTTCCTGCAGCTCGGCATAATTCAGCAGGGCCACCAGCGAAACGACGATATGATCCTGCCGGAAGGATAAGTCCTTCAGGACGCTTTGTGCGATGGCCGGCCGCACCGAAATAAAAACGATCTCGCTTTGATCGAGCACTTCCTGGTTGCTTCCGAGCCTCCTTACATTGGAATATGTGGCGGCCAGAGATGCAGACCTGGTCATGTTACGCGGGGACAAAAAGATCTCCAGTCCGGCATAGCCCGAAGTACATAGCCCTTCGACAACAGCAGCTGCGATGTTGCCGACTCCGATAAATCCGATTCGCATAAATCAAATATACGCGCATCGGGTCAAAATCGGACCAACACGGGAGAATTATGGAAAAGCAGGATTGACCGTCATGGCGTATATTTAATCATGCAAAAGCGTTGTTCCCTCCCCCTCCTTATGGGATTTGTCTTTCTGTTTCATTTCGCATCGGCACAGACCACGCCGACCGCCGGTAATCTGGCCATTGTCGCCACCACCACCGGTTCAGGCAGACCCGGAGCCATTCTAACCACGCCAAATGATGGGCTGACCCCTACCCCGCCGGGCAATCTGAGACGCCCGGCTCCGCCGCGGCAGGCCGATCAGTGGATAGAATATGATTGGAAATCACCAGTAACGACCAGGCGGGTCGAGGTCTTTTGGTGGGACTATGGCAATCCGGCGCGGCTGCCGGGAGGCTATCATTTCGAATACTGGGACGGCTCCGCTTTTCGCGCGGTAAGTCATGTCTCGGGCGGTGGCGAGACCAACGGAGCCTTCAATGCGTCGGATTTCGACGAAGTGACCACCACACGTCTCCGGCTGGTGATGGATTCGGCCGACCGGTATGCGACCGTGATCACGGAATGGAAGGTAGATGAATCCGGAAACTCGAAACCTGTCGCGCCGCTGGTCAATGCCGGCGCCGACCGGGACGTGATGCTGGACGGAAAAACATATCTCGACGCCCATGTCCGGAGTGTACACCCCGTGACTAAGACCACGTGGACGAAGATCGACGGACCCGGTGAGGTACATTTCGCCAACGAGGCCGATGCCGCGACCACCGCGAGTTTTACGACCCGCGGGGTATACAGGTTATCCTTTACGGCCTGGGATGGCGGCGAGCAAAGCAGCGGTACCATCAGCGTAAAGGTCGTCGATCCCCCTCCGGCCCGCCGGCTGGACGTGGTTTATACCAAAAGATACAGCGTCGACAGCCGGTTGTGGAACGATCGTTTCAAGGCCATCATCGTCCACTGGATACCCTATTGCGTCGAACAGATCGAGCGCACCGATCTGTCCACCGGGCAGGGCGGGCTGGATAATTTTATCGAAGCCGCTAAAGCGCTCCGGGGTGAACCGCACGGGAAACACAAAGGTTACGTGTTTTCCAATGCATGGGTCTATCAAACGGTGGAAGCCATGTGTGAGGCCCTGATGGTCGATCCGAAAGGAGATACGGCCGTTATCGCCGCGCAGGAAAAGATGAAGACCACACTCGCAAAATGGATCCCGATCATCCTCGCGGCGCAGGAACCCGATGGCTATCTGCAAACGGCCTGGACCCTGCGCGACACCAGCCGCTGGCATGAACGCTGGTCGCCCGAAAGCCGCGGCAACCACGAAGGATATACCGCAGGTTATTTTATCGAGTCGGCGATCAATCATTATACTCTCACCGAAGGGAAAGATCTGAGGCTATATAACGCGGCGAAGAAGCTGGCCAATTGCTGGGTTGCACATATTGCCCCGGGAAAGATCGCCTGGTTCGACGGACACCAGGAGATGGAACAGGCCTTAGTCCGTTTTGGGCGTTTTGTCAACGATATGGAAGGGCATGGACATGGCGACAGCTACATCCGACTCGCCAAATTCCTGCTCGACAATCGCCACGGCGGCAGCGATTACGACCAGAGCGAGGTCCCGGTGCAGGAGCAATATGAAGCCGTCGGACATGCCGTCCGGGCCACCTATACCTATTCCGGTATGGCCGACGTGGCCGCCGAGATGGGTGACGTGGATTACCAAAGCGCGGTCCTGTCGCTTTGGGACAATATCGTCAACCGGAAATATTATATCACCGGCGGCATCGGCAGCGGCGAGACCTCCGAAGGGTTCGGGCCCGACTATTCGCTTCGCAACAACGCCTATTGCGAATCCTGCAGCAGCTGCGGTCTCATCTTTTTCCAGTATAAAATGAACCTCGCCTACCACGATGCAAAATACGCCGATCTGTATGAGGAAACGATGTACAACGCATTGCTCGGATCATTGTCGCTGGACGGCAGGGATTTCTTGTACACCAACCCCTTGTCTTCCTCGGAAGCGCGCTATGCCTGGCATGTCTGTCCGTGTTGCGTAGGCAATATCCCGCGTACATTGCTCATGATGCCGACCTGGACCTATGTCCGCGGGGACGACGGTCTCTATGTGAACCTCTTCGTGGGAAGCAGGATGAGGGTGGAGAAGGTGGGCGGGGCCGATAAGACGAATGTGGAAATGGTGCAGGAGACGG
This sequence comes from Puia sp., assembly GCA_036010185.1. GTDB lineage: Bacteria > Bacteroidota > Bacteroidia > Chitinophagales > Chitinophagaceae > Puia. Next base: position 2,579 of record DASYSV010000608.1, on the reverse strand, counting down.
ACTACCCGTGGAGCGGGAAGGTGGCAATAACGGTGAATCCGGGAAAGACAACGGAATTCACAGTATACGTGCGCGTCCCCAATCGTACGACCAGCCAGCTCTATACGCCTCAGCCCGCCGTCAGCGGTTTATTGTCGTTGTCCGTGAACGGACAGACGGTCACGCCCCTTATCGAACACGGTTATGCCGTCATCCGGCGGACCTGGAAAAAAGGCGATAAGATCGCCTTCGAATTGCCGATGGAAATACAACGGGTAACGGCAGATAGTAAGGTGGCGGCGGACAGGGGGCGTGTGGCATTGAGGTACGGGCCCTTGCTTTATAATGTCGAAACGGCCGATCACCAGGATGTCACGAAGTCCATCGGATCGGGACCCTTGCGGCTGGTTTGGAAGGGCGATCTCCTGCACGGGGTCATGGCCATCGAAGGCAGCTGGGCGGACGGTACTCCTCTTCTGGCGATACCCGACTATGCGCGGCTGAACCGGGTACCCGTTACGGCGGTACCCGATGATTCCGAAAGAGCGCAGCCACCCGTTTCCATCATCTGGATAAAACAATAGCGATCATGCGCCATTCATTCCGGTTGCTCTGCGTCATAGTATTGACGACAGGACTGGCACCTGCAATAGCACAGGTTTCGCCCGATGCCTATGTGCCCTGCCAGGAAATGCCCCACCTGATCGAAAACTACAATGCGGATGCGCAGGCGATCACGCGTTTTTATACGAGCAGCTTTTTTGGCGGCCGCAACGGAGGCGGCGCCATGACCGGCGGGTCGCCGGACAAACGAGCCCGGCTCGACGCGCTGAACCACGAATATCTCGAAAAGCTGGACCGTCTCGATTTCAAGGGTCTTCCGCAGGAATGCAAGGTCGATTACATCCTGTTCAAACGCGATCTGAAGGAACGGTTATATCAGTCGGCCGCGGAAGCGGCACAGTATGAAAAGCTCAGGGCCTGGTTCCCTTTCGCGGATTCTATCTATGCCGTCGAGCGGCTGCGGCGGCGGGGGCACGTCCTCAATTCCGAAAGGCTCGCCAAAGACTGGTTCGACGATACCAGGACGATCATGCGTCTGCGGGGCAGGCTGAAGAACGACACGTCTCTGGATATGTCGGCGATTTATGAGGCAAGGCTGGTCGTTGCCGATCTGAAAAGGGCCACCGCCAGCATCTATGAATTCTACAACGGGTATGATCCCTTATTCACCTGGTGGATGCCGAAGACCTATAAAGAGCTGGATTCCGCGCTGACCGGTTATGCGGCCGCCTTTTCGGAAAGGAGCAAGCGGTTCGCCCCGCACGATGAGAGCGGGATCGTCGGTCGTCCTGTCGGCCGCGCGGAGCTGGTGCGACAGCTGCAATTCGAGATGATCCCCTACACGCCGGAAGAGCTGATCGATATCGCCAACCGCGAGTTCGCCTGGTGCGACAGGGAAATGCTCAAGGCGTCGCACGAAATGGGTTTAGGGGATGACTGGAAGGCCGCGCTGGAAAAGGTGAAGAATAGCTATGTACCTCCCGGTCAGCAGCCCGAAATGATCCTGCGTCTCTTCAATGAATCGGTGGACTTTTTGAAAAAGCATGACCTCGTGACCATCCCGCCGCTCGCCGAAGAGACCTGGGGTATGATCATGATGACGCCCGAGCGGCAGCTCGTAAATCCTTTCTTTACCGGGGGCAATGAGATCAGCATCTCCTACCCCACCAATACTATGGAAGAAGACGATCGTCTGATGAGCATGCGCGGCAACAATCCTTATCTTTCCCGGGCGACCGTACATCATGAGCTGATCGCCGGTCACAACCTGCAGGCGTATATGAATGCCCGTTACCGTACCTACCGCAATTTCGGCTCCGGGTTCTGGACCGAAGGCTGGTCGCTCTACTGGGAGCTGCTGTTGTGGGACCTGAAATTCCCGCAGACCCCCGAAGACCGCGTCGGGATGCTGTTCTGGCATATGCATCGCTGCGCACGGATCATCTTTTCGCTCAACTATCATTTGGGTAAATGGACGCCGGAGCAATGTATCGACTTCCTGGTGGACCGCGTGGGACACGAACGGGCCAACGCCGCCGGAGAGGTGCGCCGGTCATTCGAAACCAATTACCCGCCTCTATACCAGCTGGCTTATCTCACCGGCGGAAGACAGTTCTATGCGCTGAAGAAAGAGCTGGTGGACGGCGGCAAAATGACCTACAGGCAATATCATGATGCGGTGCTGCATCTGGGCGCCATGCCCGTCGAGATGATCCGGGCGATATTGACGAAACAGCCGCTGGAAAAGGATTATACCGCCAAATGGCGGTTCTATGACGAATCCGGGGTGAACTGACTAATCGATACCGAAGAAATAGGTGGCGGTTGCGCCGGCATTGAGTTTCGGGCTGATGGATCGTCCCCTGAAGCTGATCGTAAATGTTTTGGCCGAATTTGTATTGTTCAGCACGATCAGCACCGCCTTTCCATGCGGAGTTCGAAATGCTACATTGGGCAACGAGTCGTCGGAATTGCTTTCGATACGCGACGACCCCGGCATCACGAATTTTGCCGCATGCGCGTTGATATAATAGGCC
>DASYSV010000582.1:0-3348 GCA_036010185.1 Puia sp. | reverse complement strand
TTTCAGACATCGGGAAGGTGACACCATAATTCTTTGTGCAGAATTCAGTGATCTCTTTGTTGGTACCCGGTTCCTGTTGCCCGAAATTATTTGCAGGGAAACCGATGACGACGAGCTTGCCCTTATAGGTCTCGTACAGTTTTTCCAGATCGGCGTATTGAGGAGTATAACCGCATTTGCTGGCAGTGTTGACGATCAATATCTTCTTGCCCTTGTATTGGGAGATGTTGAGCGGGCTCCCATCCAGCCCGGTCACTTTGAAGTCGTAAACGCTATTGGCTCCGACGAGCATCAGTGCTGAAAAAAGAAGTACGCGTAGCATAGTAGAATGATTTTGGTTGAAGGTATCTAAGTTCCTAAAAATAGTACAGAGTACGAACGCTAAAGTTTAAAGTAGTGAAGATTTCTAAGGATAGATGGTTTAAAAAAAGGGTAGGCGGCGCCGGCGGTCTTATTGCCGCTGATAACAGCCCAGATCGGGTTTCAAAGCCGGCCGCGGATTCCCGTCCAGATCGATGCCGAGGGTCGTTGATGTTCCCGCTCCGATGGCAGGGCTCCCGGCCCTGAGATGGAAATCATAATAGGGCCTGAAATTATTTACACTGTCGAACTGCGGATCCTGATTGGCGATGATGCCCGTAGCTGTCACGCCGGAAGGGGCATTCTTAATTTTCCATAGGCAATCGGCGAAATTGACACTAAAGGGACTGTTGCCCTGTCTGCTTACCACTACTTCATCATCCACGCTGCCGTTGGCGCCCCAGAAAATGCAATTGGTAAATCCGGCCTGAAGCCCCCCCGTCAGTACCGAGCTTCCCTGCTGTATGACATCCGCAATGGATAGAACGGGTTGGGTATGGGAGATGTAATTGTTGGTATATGCAACCGCCGTACATTGGACGAATTGATAATACCCGCCACCGCCCAGTTCGATATTGCTGCCACAATTACTGATCAGGCAATTGTTGGCCTGGAGGCTCCCTTGCAATCCTATGATGCCCGCGTTATAGCTGTTATCGATGATACATTGCTCCAACAAAACCTTAGGGATCGGGCCCGCAGGAGGAGCCTCGACTACCACCGCCTGGTAAGCATTCCGGATATCGGCATACTGAAGATGGTTGCCGGTACTGGTCCCGCGGAAATAAAGTCCCGGCCAGCTTCCCGGGAAATCGTTGTAAGGCGGATCGAGCCTGTCCCCCCTGAAAGACACGCGCGTGCTGTCGTATGGCTGACCGTTGACCAGTAGTGTGCCGTCTACAAGCAATGGGGCGTCGGCATGGAAATAGACCCTGCAGCCGGCAGGGATGGTCAGCGAGACATTGGTGTCCACCTGCAGACCTCCGAGAATGACATAAGGAAGCGTGTTGTCCCAGACCGTATTGGCAGTTAGCACCTCGTTGCGCAGGAAATGCGCATTTTGTCCCCAGGCTTCCAACTGTATGTACCGGTTATTGCCGTTGAAATCCACCTGAATGCTGTCCTGCACTACGAAAGGCAGATTGGCCGATCCGGGATCGATCTGCACCGCCACGAAAATGTAAATACTATCGCCCGCATCGAGATCGATATTGGTGGCGACGGGTCCCGGCGATCCGTCGATGTTGATATGATACGTGGATTGCGCCCCTCCCATCAGACGGATGGAAGAAAGATGGAGCCTTTGGTCATTGTCATTGATGATCCTTACCGATCCGGTGATCGAGCCTGTGGAGACAAAGACAGTATCGAAAAGGAGCGTGTCGGTAGAAAATTCGACGAGAGCGTTGGGACCGGTGATGAAAGAATTCTTCCGGCAGGCGGATATCAGCAGGGCGACCGACAACAATAACAGGAGCGGATATCTCAACATCGAATCGAAGATACAATATGTTTGTCGTCAGAACAACGCCTGGTACACTTCCTCGACGCGACCGACCGGCACGACCTCGATATCGAATTTTCCGGCACCCAATCCCTTTTGGTTGTATTTGGAAACGAAGATGCGTTCGAATCCGAGCTTTTCGGCTTCGGCTATGCGTTGATCGATGCGATTGACCGCGCGGATCTCCCCGCTGAGCCCTACCTCACCGGCAAAACAGGTCTGCGACGTCAACGGCGAATCTTCATAGCTGCTGAGCAATGCGCAGAGAACAGCCAGGTCTATCGAAGGATCCTCCACTTTCAGGCCGCCCGCGATATTGAGAAAAACATCCTTTACGCCGAAATGGAAACCTCCTCTTTTTTCAAGCACCGCCAGCAGCAATTGCAATCTTCGCAGATCGAAACCGCTGACGGTTCGCTGGGGCGTCCCATATACCGACTGCGTAACCAGCGCCTGCACCTCTATCAGTAAAGGACGGAGACCTTCGATGGTCGCCGCGATGGCGATCCCGCTGAGCTGTTCTTCTTTTTGCGTGATCAGCAACTCGCTCGGATTGGTGACGCCGCGCATGCCCTGCTCGGTCATTTCATAAATGCCGAGTTCCGCTGTGCTGCCAAAACGATTTTTCAACGTGCGAAGGATGCGATATGCATAATGACGGTCTCCTTCGAATTGCAGAACGGTGTCTACCATATGCTCCAGCATCTTCGGACCCGCGATGCTCCCGTCCTTGGTAATATGCCCTATCAGGAAGACGGGAGTATGAGTCTCTTTTGCAAAACGCTGGAACTCCGAGGTACATTCCCGGATCTGGGAAACGCTGCCGGCCGAAGATTCAATGTAAGGAGACTGCAGGGTCTGTATCGAATCTACGATCACCAGCCCGGGGCGCAGCTTCTTTATCTCCTGGAAGATCGTTTGCGTGGAAGTCTCCGTCAGCAGGAAGAAATCATCATTGCGGATACCGAGACGATCGGCGCGCATTTTTATTTGCTGTTCGCTTTCTTCTCCGCTGATATAGAGAGTTCGCAGACCGGGCAGTCTCAGACCGTTTTGTAAGAAGAGCGTGCTTTTGCCGATGCCAGGTTCACCTGCTACCAGCACGATGCTACCTGGGACGATCCCGCCACCCAATACCCTGTTAAGCTCAGGGTCCGTGCTCATGATCCTCTCTTCTCCGTCGCTTACTACCTCTCCGAGCGATATGGAACGTGTTTCTTTTTTGCCGTTGGAAATTTTTTTCCAATCAGTCTCGGGCAATTTGTTGTCCTTGGTGATGACTTCTTCGACAAAAGTGTTCCATTGTTCGCAGGAAGGACATTTGCCCAACCATTTTGCGCTTTCATGCCCGCAGTTGGTACAGAAAAATGCCGTTCTCATCTTACTCATGCGGTAAAGTTAACATCCTGTGTACTCTTCAAGGTCCCTATTTTGGAAATCCGATTAGTTGAAATGAAAAACTGCAGGTGAAAAATGAAAAGAAG
>DASYSV010000580.1:0-4505 GCA_036010185.1 Puia sp. | reverse complement strand
GCATGGATTATGAATTCTTCGGGAAACATGTCCAATTTTGCAATATCCAATGCTTATTGATTAAACAAACACCATGAATCAGCGTACACCCTCTCCGAGGATCCCGAAAACCCGGTTGGTCATTTACTGGATACTGACCGGCTATCTTGCCTTTGAATCCATCCTCAGCGCCACATGGGATTTCGACTGGCTCAACAAAGGATTCGCCATCGGGATGATGCAACACCTCGGCTATCCTACCTATTTTCTGGTCATCAAAGGCATCGGCACACTGCTCGCCGCGCCCGTTTTTGTCCTCCCCGGTCTGGGTTTACTAAAAGAATGGGCGTATTTCGGGACGTTTATGATCTATACGGGAGCCATCGCCTCTCATCTGGCCATTGGGGACGGCTTTAAAGACATGGCGCCGCCTATCGCATTCCTTGCCATTACTATCGCCTCCTGGGCCCTGCGTCCTGCCTCGCGAAGATCCGGGGCAACCTTTTGAACGGGCGGTCGAAACCCATCCCCAAACAGCCGGGCAGGGATCTGGCCCACGCGGCAAAATAGAAAAAGATTCGCATCCCTCCCGGGAATTCGGATTTAAACGTAAGTTTGTTAGATTCGCTAACCAACCGCCAACCAACCGCTTATTATGCAGACATCTAAAAAGGCCGCGATGGGCTTTATTTTCGTCACTTTGTTCATCGATTGTATGGGCTGGGGGCTGATCATACCGGTGATGTCCCGTCTGATCGTCGAGTTGAAACATGTCCCGGCCAATGAGGCTAGCAAATACGGCAGCTATTTATTGTTCGCATTTGCCGGTGCGCAGTTCATCTGCTCCTCCATCGTAGGTAATCTCAGCGATCGGTTTGGACGTCGTCCCGTGCTGCTGTCGTCGCTGCTGGGCTTTGGCGTCGACTATATCATTCTCGCGATTGCCCCTACATATGGCTGGTTGTTCATCGGCCGCATCGTAGCGGGCATGACAGGGGCCAGTTTTACCACAGCTAATTCTTATATCGCAGATATCAGCGCAAATCCGGCAGAACGTGCGAAAAACTACGGAATGGTCGGGGCGGCATTCGGTCTCGGATTTATGTTGGGTCCCGCGCTCGGCGGAGTCCTTTCACACTGGGGTATCCGCGCGCCTTTCTATGGAGCCGCCGTCCTTTGTCTGCTGAACTGCCTATATGGCTATTTCCTGCTGCCGGAATCACTCAGCAAAGAGAATCGCCGCGCCTTCGACTGGAAACGTGCGAACCCCTTCGGCTCCTTGAAATTCCTGATGCGTCATCCCGAGATCGGCAATCTTTCGTTCGCTTTTTTCCTGATCTATCTTGCGGTCCAGTCGGTGCAGGCCAACTGGAACTTCTTCACCGACTATCGTTTTCACTGGGGACCCGGCATGATCGGGATCTCGCTGACGGTCGTCGGCGTGCTGATCGCCGGAGTTCAGGCCGGGCTTACCCGCGTCGTCAATCCTCGACTGGGTAATGAAAAGAGCATCTATCTCGGTCTGTCGCTCTATACGCTCGGACTGATCCTGTTCGCATTTGCCAGCCAAAGCTGGATGATGTTCGTATTCCTTGTCCCTTACTGTCTCGGCGGCATCGCGGGTCCTTCGCTGCAAGCCGTTATTTCCGGCCATGTTCAGTCCACCAACCAGGGCGAGCTTCAGGGCGCACTGACCAGTCTTATGAGCGTGACGACGATCATAGGTCCGCTGATCATGAACAACAGCTTTGCCTATTTCACGAGCAGCAAGGCGCCCTTCACGTTCCCGGGTATCCACTTCCTCATCGGTGCCGTCTGTATGCTGATGAGCGTCATCATTGCCTACCGGGTGCTAAGCCGCGATAAGAAACACGCCGTCGTGAACCCGGCGGTAAAATCGGCCGGCTGACGGCGTTTAACCGTTAAACAGCCGTACGAAAGACAGCTGCGAGTACTTTTGGGGCATGAAAAATTATTCAGTCACCGCGATCGCCGCTTTTCTTTTTCTTACAGCATGCGTCAGCAATAAGAAATTCAAAAGCATGCAACAGCAGGAAGAGGCCAAATACAATACCCTCAACGCATCCTATAACACCCTTCAGGGCGACCTTAAGAATTGTAATGACGCCAAAGCCGATCTGGCAACGCAATTCGGCACTTTGAAGGATCAGAACGCCGATCTGCTGAGACAGGTGGATCTGCTGAAACAAAACAATACCACGGCGCTCAAACAATTGCAGGACCTTTCGGTCATTTCAGCGTCCCAGGCGGAAAGCATCAAAAAGTCGCTCGACAACATCGGCGCCAAAGACGTTTATATACAGGACCTGCAAAAGGAAATGGCGCGCAAAGATTCGCTCAACATGGCATTGGTGATGAACCTCAAGGGCGCGGTCGGCGACCTCGATGACAAGGACATCAATATCAAGGTCGATAAGGGTGTCGTTTTTATCGATATCTCCGACAAGCTATTGTTCAAAAGCGGTAAATACGACATCACCGACCAGGCAAAGGAAGTATTGGGAAAAGTGGCGCTGGTGCTGAAGGCCCAACCACATATCGAATTCATGGTGGAAGGCCATACCGACAACATCCCCTACAAACGCCCACCCCTTCTCGACAACTGGGACCTGAGCGTAAAGCGTGCTACGGCCGTCGTACGTATCCTGCAAAACAAATACGGTCTGGCGCCCGAGCATATAACCGCGGCGGGCCGCAGCGAATATGTTTCGGTAGCCTCCAATGATACGCCGGAAGGCCGGGCCGCCAACCGACGTACCCGTATCGTCATTCTTCCGCAGCTGGATCAGTTCTTCCAACTCCTGGAGAAAAAGGATTAACCACAGAAATTACTTAAAGGTGATCCGCCCCTGCGCCACCTCGCCGTTGCGCTGACGGACTACGCGGAAAACATAGTAGCCCGGATCCACCATCGGGCGACGGAGGGTCTTGACCGTCGTGGCCCCGACCGCATGGATATTCCTGCTGTAAATGACGTCCCCATTGACGCGTACCAATTGAAAGAGGAGGTCTTCATTGGCATGGGTCCCATCGATCCTGACGTTCATGGTGCCTCCCACCGGCTCTGGATATACCGTCGCCGAGAGCAGCGCAGCAGTCGTATCGCGGTCAACCGATCGGGCCTGCCCGAAAATAGTGGCAGAAAATACCAACAGCCCAAGCAGGCAAAGGAACACCAGCAACAAGATCGAAATGGCGGGTGATTGTTTCATACACCCAAAAGTTACCTTTTAATCGCGCGCAAAATGGCGCGATCGGCCCAATCTTATAAATTCTGGCAAATCGTCTTCTCAGCTCTCGCAGAGGCTCTTCAGCTTATTCAATCCTTTAGTGAAGTCGCGGCCCATGTTCCGCCTGATCCCCCCGAATACCTTGACGATATTCATGGGATACGGTAAGGAGCTCTTCATGCTCCAGGTGACCCGGACCCCCGCATTTTCACAGGACATCCGAAAATTGGCCAGCCCCGTTCCTTTAAACGGCCGGAAGAAATCGACCCGCGTCGACACCTCACTCCGATCCGCCACTTTGAGAATGGTCTGACTTCCGGCTCCCACATTCTTAACAGGGCTGTCCCAGGAAAAACCGGCGCCGGGTGCGCCATCTTTGTCCGTATAGGACAATTTGATATGAGGGTCCCGGTCCATCCACGGGCTCCATTGATTGATGGCCCGAAGGGTGCTGATCTGTCCCCAGACCTTATCGGCCGGAGCCTGAATGAGAACGGATTGTTCGTAGTGCCAGCCAGTCCCGGCAAGCGCAGCTACCAACAGGAAGAGCGCGATAACGCCCAATACAATGTATAAAGCAAGCATAGCAGGTGTTTTGACAATAAATATAATAAATTGTCATAATAACCGGAACACCGGCGTCAGCTGGTTGTTGATCCTTCTGTACAGATCGGCGAATTCGAACGGCTTGGTCATATAGTCGCTCATCCCGACCTCAAAACAACGCAGCTGTTCGTCCACCATGGCGGTCGCCGTCATGGCGATGATGGGTATGGAAAGCCGCAGCTCCTGCCTGATATATTTCGTCGCGGCATAACCGTCCATGACCGGCATCTGGAGATCCATAATGATCAGGTCATAGCTTTCGCCCCCCTGCAGAAGACCGATTGCTTCTTCCCCATTGCCCGCAAGCCGGACCTCGCCCCCGCCTCTGCGGAGCACCTGATCGATCAATAATTGATTGACCTCATTATCCTCCACCACGAGAAATCGTTTTCCCGCCAGGCTTTGCAGATTGGCCTGACCCACCGCCGCGGTTGGGACGGATGTCTGCACATCGGACCCGCAGGCATATCCATAGCTCAGCCGGAACTGGAAAGTAGTGCCTTCCTGTTCGCGACTGCTGACCGTGATCTCACCGCCCTGTAATTGCAGTAACTGCTGACAGATGGCCAAACCGAGCCCCGACCCGCCATATCTCCGCGATATGTCCAGACCCGCCTGTGAAAAATGTTCGAACAGGAAAGGGATGCTGGCCTCCGGTATGCCGATCCC
>DASYSV010000575.1:0-4192 GCA_036010185.1 Puia sp. | reverse complement strand
GGTCCGTCTCCGTCTGACCGCCCGCGGCGAAGACCACGCTACGACAGAACCGCTACTCCAACAACATTTCCACCGGCTCAAGACCCTCGTCTCCGAATGGATGGTCACCGACGAAGACATCTCTATCCAGGAAGCCGTCGGTCGCCTGCTGCTCAGCGGCGGCAAAACCTTAAGCACGGCGGAAAGCTGTACCGGCGGCTATATCGCCCACCTTATTACTTCCATTCCCGGCTCCAGCCGCTATTATAAAGGCAGCATCGTCAGCTATGACAATGCCGTAAAGATGGACGTGCTCCACGTCGGCATGCCGACCCTGGCACATGATGGAGCTGTCAGCGAAGCCACCGTCCGCGAGATGGTCAGCGGCGCCCTTTCCGTACTCGACACCGACTATGCGATAGCTACGTCGGGCATCATGGGGCCCGATGGCGGCACACCCGAAAAACCAGTCGGAACGGTCTGGATCGCCGTTGGAAACCATCAAAATATTCTTACCCAAAAGATGGCATTTCGTTTCGACCGGACACGAAATATTGAATTAACGGCAACCGCCGCTCTTAATCTATTGAGAAAATTCATCCGCCCGACCGAACCAACTCCAACATCATAAAATATATTACCTTTGGTTTTCAATTAAATCTAACGTATGCCGCTTGTTGACCTGGTCATGCCAAAAATGGGTGAAAGTATCATGGAAGCCACCATCCTGAAATGGCACAAACATCCCGGCGACGCCGTAAAACAAGACGAAACGGTATTGGAGATAGCCACCGACAAGGTGGATTCCGAAGTCCCCTCCGTCACCGAAGGCATCGTCGAGGAAGTGCTCTATAAGGTCAACGACGTGGTCCCCATCGGTTCGGTGATCGCCCGGATCCGGACCAACGGCGCATCCACCTCACCCTCTGCCTCCTATGCCGCCACCCCCGTACAAGCTGCACCCGCATCCTACCGGCCTGAGACGACCGGAAGCCCGAGACCGGCCAATGGCACGGCCAGATTCTACTCCCCTCTGGTGCTCAATATAGCCGCAGGCGAGGGCATCCCGCTCAGCGAGCTGGAATCCATCCCCGGCTCCGGTAACGAGGGACGCGTTACTAAAAAGGACATCCTTCAGTACCTCGCAGACCGTCGTTCAGGCCATGGCTCTCCCGCCCCCGCAGTCACCACCCGGTACCAGGGCACCGAAGGCACCACCCACCGGTTGCCGGAACCCTCGCAGCAGCTTCCCGCACAGCAAACACCTATGCCCGTTTATAGTGGCAACGTCGAGATCATCGAAATGGACCGTATGCGCCGTCTCATCGCCGACCACATGGTGCGCAGCGTACACACCAGTCCCCACGTTACCAGTTTTTCCGAGGCCGACGTGACCCACCTGGTCCACTGGCGCGATAAGGTAAAAAAGGATTTCGAAAAACGCGAGAATACCAAGCTGACCTTCACCCCGCTGTTCATCGAAGCGGTTGTGCGTTGCATTAAGAAATACCCCCTCATCAACAGTTCGGTCGAGGGCGACAAGATCATTATTAAGAAAGATATCAATATCGGCATGGCTACTGCGCTGCCTTCCGGTAACCTCATCGTCCCTGTGATCCAGCATGCCGATCAGCTGAACCTGACCGGTCTCGCCCGCCAGGTCAATACCCTTGCCGATAATGCCAGGCAAAACAAGCTCAGACCCGAGGACACCCAGGGCGGTACCTTTACCCTCACCAATGTCGGCAGCTTCGGCAGCCTGATGGGCACCCCCATCATCAACCAGCCACAGGTCGCCATACTTGCCGTAGGCGCCATCAAGAAGCGGCCGGTCGTGCTGGAGACGCCGGAAGGCGACGCCATCGTCATCCGGCATATGATGTACCTGTCGCTGTCTTACGATCACCGCATCGTAGACGGTAGTCTGGGCGCCACCTTCTGTTCCGCCGTCGCCCGCGAGCTGGAGAATTTCTCCCCGAACCGCGAGCTATAGCCACCATCCATACCAACGCAAAATGGCCGCCCGGCAAAAGATATTCACCCGACTGATTTTTGCTGCCGCTCTGTTCTGCAATCACGCCGCGGACGGACAGACGAGCCCCGCCATCCACCCCTCAGCCACAGAGATAGCCTTTGTCAGCGATACGCAACAACCGATGTGGGAAGAAGAGCTTTTTCTGCGTTCCGATCACAATACGAAGGCGACGGCGCTGATCTTTTCCGACATCCTGCGTCAAAAACCGACGGCCCTGTACCTGCTGGGAGACATCGTCGCCCTCGGTTACAAAAGAAGCAAGTGGGTCACAGTAGATTCTTTCCTCTCCAAATGCCACAGGGAAGGCATCCGGACGTTTGGGCTGCTGGGGAACCATGATGTAATGGGTGAACCGAAGAAGGGAACAAGGAATTTCCAGAAAAGGTTTCCCGACCATGTCTACACCGGGTATCTTTCCATTATCGACTCCATAGCTATTGTCCTGCTGAACTCGAACTTCAGCAAACTATCCTCAGCCGACCAAAGGAGACAGCAGGCCTGGTATGATTCCACCTTAAGGAACCTCGATTCCGCTCCACGCATAAAAGGTATTATTGTCGCCTGTCACCATGCCCCCTACTCCAATAGCAGGATCGTCGGATCGTCGCAACCGGTACAGGAACGTTTCGTCCCGGCATTCATGAACACGGGGAAAGCCCTGCTGTTTATCACGGGGCATTCTCACAATTTCGAGTATTTTAAGATCAGGGAGAAGACCTTTCTTGTCATCGGCGGCGGCGGCGGGTTGCATCAGCCGCTGGACACCAGCCAGCGGCGCCGTCCGGATCTCGCTGCAACATATAAACCGGAATTTCATTACCTGAAGCTTGATATCTTTCCCGACCGTCTCCGGCTCACCTCCAGAAGTCTCAACAAGGATTTTCGCGGGTTCACCGATAGCTTCTCTTTTGATATCGGCTTACAACCGGTATCCAACCACAAATAACAACGCCAATGTCTTATTGTCATACGCAGTAGAATAAAATCCTTTTAGCTCGACGGCATATGAGATTCTGGACTTTGCAAGAATGCGATACCCGAGCGTAGCTTCAAAATCCGCCAGTGACCAGGTCTTCGCATCGTGATTCCCCTCCACACCCTGCGCATCCACGTGGTTAAAAGTGATGGATTGTCCCATCGCCCATTGCCCGTAGAACCCTTTAGGGAATCTCATGGCAATTACGAATAAGATCGGCACGGATGAGTTGGTAATATGGGCATCCACGGGCTGGGTAACCTTGACACCATACAATCTGTAATAGCCTGTTTGAATTCCCAGACTCAGATCCGAATGCTCCGGCTCCCACATCACCCGGGCAGCAAACGCATATTGCCACGGACGCACCTGGTCCTTGGCGACGACCAGGTTATTAAAAAAATAACCGGGACCAGCACCCGCATAAACAACGAATTTGTGATAGGCAGCCGGCTGGGCCTCCAATCGGTGCCCCATCAGCCATATCGCCGCCACCATCGCGATCATTTTACTTCGTCGTATAAAAATCATAAACCACATATGCCGGATAGTCCGAAATAAACCCGTCGAACTTCCCGTTTTGAAGATAATTGGCGATCAGGTCCTTATCGTTCAAGGTCCAACTGATCACTTTGATACCCTGCGCATGCGCCTTTTCCACGTCATCCAACAACAACCCCCTCGAATACCGCGGCCCCCAATACGTGCTGCCATTGTCCATCACATCCTGCAGTTCCAATTCACACATCGTCTTCAACCCGGCCGCACGATAAGGCGGGTATGACTGGAATTCAGCGATGACATCCGTCGAAGGAATATCTGCATAAATAACGACGTCCCTGCCCACCGCTTTTGCATGAGCCTCCGCTTTCTGTATCACCGGCATCAAGGCCTGAAAAATGCTATCGTCGCCTTTGATGTCCATCCAGAAGTATTTCATATTGGTGGAGTCGATAAAGGCGGTCAGACACTGATCCAGGGATGGTATCTTTTCGCCATTCAGCAGACGAATATACCCCTCGAGGAAGGCGAACGTATACTGATCCCAACTGCCCGATAGCGGGCTTTTCTGTGTAAGATTGATATCGATATTTCCATCGTGCATGGTGATCGGCACGTGATCCTTCGTCAGTTGGACATCGTATTCCAACCCGTTGACCCCATACGCCTCATCGTTCAATACGCCGCTGAGAGAGTTTTCC
>DASYSV010000574.1:0-6101 GCA_036010185.1 Puia sp. | reverse complement strand
TTCTCGTAAATGCGGTTCGGATCGAAGTCTTCGCGCAAGCCGTGCCGGCCGAGCCAGCGTTCGTCGTGATACAGCCGCTCGAAGCTGCGCTGCTTGCGCAGCATCACCTCGGGCGGCCGCACCCAGCCGTAGTGATAGATATGCGCATCCACGCGCGCTACCTTCAGCTTGTAGGTACCCTTTTTCTGGCGATAGTGAATGCCGTCGAAACCCGGGATGCGCCGAAAAGATTGTGCTGATTCCCAGGAGTGAATATCCCTGTCATTACGGATGATCCTGATCTCATTGGCATACCAGGCATGCGAGGTGATATAGTGATCGTAATCTCCCCAAAAGTGGCGGTATTTGAAGAGGATGCCCTCTACGGAACGATCCTCGAGCAACTCTGCACAACGGGCCCGGATGACCGGCAGATCGTCCTCATGAACGACCTCGTCGCTCTGGATGTAGAAGAGCCAGTCGCCGGTGCAGGCCGCCTTCGCGATGTCGGTCTGATGCGCATGCTCCATCCCCCGCGGGTACTTGTCGAGATCCCAAACGGTATGGATGATACGGATCTTATCAGAGCCGATGGCAGCGATCTCTTTCAATGTCCGGTCGTCGGGATCGCAGTCGCCCACCGCAACGACGAACTCATCGACGAGGGGCAACACGGATGAGATAGCCTCCCTGATAGGATAATAGAGTTTGGTGGCATTCCGCACCATGGTAAATCCGCTAATAGTCATTTACGAGTTGGTTTGTGATCCTATGGACAGTTTTACGTCTTTCTGCTTATCTATAGACGTGCAATTTCCGTGCAGGGTTGGACTAAAAAAATTAAGAGAAGATTAAACGCTGATAAGTGGGTGTTTGTATACGAGGCTACGGTTTAACAATTGGATAACCGGTAGGTTTGCGCTATTGAGCGGAAAATCACCGGTTAAGCGTGAATTAAAATGACATTAAAAAAATAAAGGGAGTTGAGAGCTCTTTTTCGCGGGGAATTTTCAGGGCTTTGCTGGTAGAAATCCTATTTGAAAAGGCGGAGTTTGGTACTATTTTGGTCTTCAAGGGGCGGGCCTGGAGGCAAATTTTAAATCCGTTTCCTTTATGAGAAAGACGATCGTCTACAACACGCTGCTGATCCTTGGCTATTACCTGATTTTGCAATTGCTGATATGGGCTTCGATGGTATTACGCTAGAATGAACCCTGGGGTTCCTGAGCCGCCGGTGGCGGCTCGCGGAGCAGACTTTTTATTCCTCTCCCTCCAATAGATCCGGCCTTCGCTGCCTGGTCCGTTGGAGGGATTGTTCATTACGCCAGTCCTCGATCTTTCGGGGGTCGCCGCTCAGCAGCACGTCCGGCACCTTCTCGCCCCTCCAATCGGCGGGCCGCGTATATACGGGCGGCGCCAGCAGATTGTCCTGGAAAGAGTCGAATAACGCCGATGTCTCGTCATTCAACACCCCCGGTATCAGTCTTCCGATGGCATCCACGAGGATGGCCGCCGCCAGCTCGCCACCGCTGAGGACATAGTCTCCGATAGATATTTCCATCGTCACATAACGATCGCGTATCCGCTGATCGATACCCTTATAGTGCCCGCAGATCAGCAAGAGATTGCTTTTCAGCGAAAGCCGGTTGGCCATCCGCTGGTCGAGCGTCGTGCCGTCCGGGGTGAAATAGATGATCTCATCGTAAGGTTTGGGCGCCGACAGCGAGTCGATCGCGGCCGCCAGCGGTTCCGGCATCATCACCATCCCCGCTCCGCCGCCATACTGGTAGTCGTCGATCTGACCGTATTCATTGACGGCCCACTTCCTTAGATGATGGGTGTTGATCTCCAATAAGCCTTTTTCTTTGGCCCGGCGAATGATCGAATGGTTGAACGGAGATTCCAGCAATTCGGGTAATACGCTGAGGATGTCTATGTTAAGACTCATGCTGCAAACCTACTCAAAAACTGCAATCTTTTTAACACCGGAACAGGCATCCTTTTTGTACTAAGCATCGTTCCCTTATAGAACCCTTGAATTTTCCCTGCTGTCACATATGCTCGACCAATCAACCTCAAGTACAAGTGGGTTGCGTTAATCGGTCCATATCCATTAAACCTCTAGATTTCGGCTCGCTCCGGTACCCGGGAAGCGGGCCGAGTCGTTTTTAGGGACGGCGGGCGCCGGGGTTAATTTTTACTGCTGCAGTGGTTGTTCAGTCGTTTTGCCGTTGTTGTGACATGAAATCGATATTCTTCGGGCTATTGCTGCTGGGTGCGGTACCCAGTGTTTTTGGGCAGACGGGTGGGGCGGATCCTGTGGGGGGAAATGGCGCAGCGGCTCCTGTGGCCGGAAATGGTGCGGTGGCTCCTGTGCGTGGGAATGGTGCGGCGGCTCCCGCGGGCGGCAATGGGGCACCGGCTCCTGCGGGCGGCAATGGTGGTTCGGCTCCCGCGGGCGGCCACTCCTTCAACGGCGTTTATACAGGTTCCAATCTCGATATGGTTTCATTTCCGATCGGTGGCATCGGCGCCGGTATGTTCTGCCTGGACGGGACGGGAACGATATCGCATCTGTCGATCCGCAATGAACCGGCGGTATTTAACACTCCCAAGGCTTTTGCCGCAATAGGGGTAAAAGGGGATCCCGACGGCGCACGGGTACTCGAAGGGCCGGTTCCAGGATGGAAAAGGTTTAGCGTTCCTTCCGGGGGCCATGGGGTATACGGCACCGACATAGGCCTGGCGCGTTTTCGCGAGGCTGTTTTCCTGGGACGATTTCCTTTCGCCGAGATCCGGCTGCACGATTCCGTGCTGCCGCTGGATGTGCAGATCACGGGCTGGAGCCCCTTTATTCCCACGGATGCCGACAATTCTTCGCTGCCGGTGGGCGCGCTGGAATATCATTTCAAGAATACCTCGGCGCGCTCCCGCGAATATGTCTTTTCCTTCAACTCCGCTACCAAACGCGATTTTTCACAGGTGGTGCCGATGGAACACGGGTTTATCCTCTCGCAGGATACCGCCCGGGCGCCGGAGGCGAAGGGCGATCTGGCCTTTTTTACCGACGACCCCGCGACAGTGGTCGACTACTGCTGGTTCCGCGGTGGCTATTACGATCCGCTGACCATAACGTGGAAGCATATACGGGATGCATCGGCGGTGGCGGTGGATCCGCAACCCGGGGGTAGGGGCGCATCGTTATTTGTGCCGTTTGTGCTGGGGGCGGGGGAGGAAAAGACTATCCGGGTATATGTAGCGTGGTATGTGCCGGATACCCGGTTACGGTTTGGCTCGCATTTCACCGATCCGGCGGATAGTACGGTCCGCGATGCGTCGGTGGATCTTCCTTCACCCTACCATAAGCCATGGTATAGCAGTAAGTTTGGTTCCATCGGCGAGGTGACGGCATATTGGCTGACGCATTATGCATCGTTGCGTCAGGAGTCGGTCGCCTTTCGCGATGCCTTCTTCCGAAGCACGCTGCCGCCGGAGGTGACGGAGGCCATCGCGGCTAATTTGTCGATACTCAAGTCTCCGACGGTATTACGTCAATATGACGGTAGGTTCTGGGCATGGGAAGGATGCGAAGACGATGAAGGCTCCTGCCCGGGAAGCTGTACACATGTCTGGAACTATGCGCAGGCGCTTCCGCATTTATTTCCTGTTTTGGAACGCAGTATGCGGCAGACGGAGTTTTTTGAGGATCAGAACGCGGCAGGTCATCAGCAGTTTCGCGCCGCACTTCCGATCCGCCCGCAAAAGCACGACTTCTACGCAGCGTCGGACGGACAGCTCGGCGGGATCATGAAGGTATATCGCGACTGGCGGATCTGCGGGGATAGTTTGTGGTTGCGGGGGTTGTATCCGCGGGTGAAGGCGAGTCTCGACTATTGTATCCGTACATGGGACCCGCGTCATAAAGGCACGCTGGAAGAGCCTCACCATAACACCTATGATATCGAATTCTGGGGACCTGACGGGATGACGACGAGTGTATATGCGGGTGCGCTGGAGGCTTTCGTAGCTATCTCCGACTATCTGGGCGAGGATGCGGCGGATTATTCGGCGCTGTATGCGCGTTGCCGGCGGTATATGGAAGATCAGTTGTTCAATGGAGCCTATTTTATTCAGAAGATACAATGGAAGGGACTGAATGCCGCCGATCCGGTTGCTTTTTCGGAACATTCGATCCATAGTGGTTATTCACCTGAAGCCCTGGAGCTGCTGAAGCGGGAAGGGCCGAAGTATCAGTATGGTTCAGGCTGTCTTTCGGATGGAGTGATCGGGGATTGGATGGCGCGTGTTAGCGGGTTGCCGGGTCCGCTGGATTCTTCGAAGGTGAGTTCGCACTTATTGTCGGTGTATAAGTTCAATCTTGTGAAGGACCTGTCGGGTCACAGTAACCCGGAACGACCGGGATATGCACTGGGGGCCGAGGGCGGGCTTTTGCTGTGTACGTGGCCGCAGGGCGGACAGCTGTCACTGCCTTTTAGCTTCGCCCCGGAGGTATGGACGGGTGTCGAATATGAGGTCGCTTCGCATTTGATCTTTCAGGGTCGGGTGCGCGAGGGACTCGATATTGTTCGCACTGCGCGCAGCCGGTATGACGGCCGGGTACGCGATCCTTTCGATGAATATGAATGCGGTCACTGGTATGCCAGGGCATTGAGCAGCTATGCGTTGATCGAGGCATTGACGGGGGTTCGATATGACGCGGTGACTCAAACTTTGTATGTGGATTCGAAGGTGGGGGATTTTGTGAGTTTTTTGTCGACGGCTACGGGGTTTGGGAATGTCGTGTATCGCGGGGGGAAGGCGAGGGTGGAGGTGGTGCATGGAGCGATTGCGGTGCGGGAGATACATTATGGGCGGTGAGGTGGGCGGTGAGGTGGCCGGGTGCGGTGTGCGGTGAGATGGGCGGGTGCGGTAGGCGGTGAGCGGCGTGCGGTGTGCGGGTGCGGCGAGGTTTTTGTTTACTGAAAGGGAATTGCGGGGGGAAGGAATAGATTCGTGTCATGAGCTCGTCTACTCTACCATCGTCGCTGCGGCCGGCTTCTGCTTCCGCCAAATATACTGTTAGTATTGCTGCATTTCTTGCGCTGTTGATCCCGCTGGCCTTTATGGTAGGGAAAGTGCTCGAACATACCCACGGGGTCTTTGCATATCCATTGGATGACAGCTATATCCATCTGGCGGTGGCCAAGAACCTGGCCGATCATGGCGTTTGGGGTGTGTCGGCACATGAGTTCGCTTCGGCCTCTTCCTCTATCCTCTATCCGCTGCTGCTGGCCGGCATTTTTAAGATCACGGGGGTATTGACGATCATGCCTTTCCTGGTGAACATCGTAGTCGCACTGATATTCTTGCTGGTGGTACAACGCTGGCTTGTCCGCCAGGGCGTTGCACCGATGGGGCAATTGATCGTTTTGCTGTTGGCTGTGTTTTTAATCCCTTTGCCGGGGATCGTGATGGTGGGGATGGAACATACGCTGCATCTTTTGTTCTTCTTTCTTTTTCTGACCTCCTTTGCGGAGGCGCTGGAAGCCAGTTTGGCGTCGCCTTCGTCGCGGCCGGTAATACCGTGGCCTGTGTATCTATATGGGGTGCTGATGATGGCGGCGCGTTTTGAAAGCATGGCCTTGCTGGGGTTTGCCTGTCTGCTGCTTTTGTATCACCGTCGGTGGATGGCGGCTGTGTCTCTTGGTTTCGTTTGTTTTCTGCCGGTGCTGATCTTCGGGGTGATCTCGCTGTCGAAGGGCGGGTTCTTTCTGCCGAATGCGGTGATGCTGAAGCCGTCGCTGCCGCATGGAGGGCTGGATGAGATATTGTATTATGTGGGACAGGAATATATTCCAAGATTTTTTTCGTCGAGCGAGCGATATAATACCATGGGTGTACAGCGGCTGGTGTTGCTGATACCACTGGCCTATTTTCTGTTCAGACGCGCGACACGCGAAAAGATCGCGTATCGGTATATGTTATTCATGCTGCTGGCGGCAACGGTCTTTCACCTCGCCTTTGCGGCCTATTCATTTTATGCGCGGTATGAGGTGTATCTCGTAGGGTCGTTTGTCGTAGTCGTCGCGACGTTGTTCGTGAAATATTTCCGGGTCGAGCCG
>DASYSV010000547.1:0-6830 GCA_036010185.1 Puia sp. | reverse complement strand
TTCGCGCAGGCCATCCATTTCGCCAGCAAACGCTCGTCGAAACCTTTCGTGCCGCTGAACTGCAGCGCGTTCAGCAAGGAGCTCCTCGAAAGCGAGCTCTTCGGTCATAAGGCGGGGTCTTTCACCAGTGCTACACGCGATAAGAAAGGCCTAATTGAAGAGGCCAACCAGGGCACTCTTTTCCTCGATGAGATCGGCGAAATTCATATCGACCTGCAGGCAAAACTGCTACGCGTCCTGGAGACAAATGAATTCATCAAAGTCGGCGATACACGCCCGACCCGGGTGAATGTCCGCATTATCGCCGCGACCAACCGCGATCTGGAACGGGAGGTGGCGGACGGTCAGTTCCGCGACGATCTTTTCTATCGGCTGAACGTTTTCTCCATCTCGCTGCCTTCGCTGCGCGAACGGAAGAAGGATATCCCCGCGATCGCGGAGTTCTACCTGCGCTGGTTTGCCGGCAAGGCCAATAAACATATCCAGAGCATGAGCAAGGAATTCCTCGAACGTCTTCAACAACACGAATGGAAGGGGAATATCCGCGAATTGAAAAATATCATCGAACGGGCCGTCATCCTCTCCGATGGCGGCGAACTCACGCCGGAGAACCTGCCGGCGGATCTGCAGGTAGCCGGGCTGCGGCATACCGGTCCTATCTCCGCCTTTGACCTCGCCAGTGTGGAGAAATTGCATATCCAGCGCGTCCTCAATCACACCCGCGGCAATAAGACTGAAGCGGCGCGTCTCCTCAATATCGGGTTGACCACCCTTTACCGCAAGATCGAAGAGTATAAGCTAAGTTACGAGGCATAGGGGCACCCCCATTTTGGCGAAATGCCTTCCATTTTGGTAGGGGGGATCTGCCTTCGGCAGAGGGTGCCGACAGGCTGTAATGCTGGCCTGGTGCGCCTTCGGAGCGATTGCGGGTTTTCAGGCATCCCTTTTGGCCTCCCATCTGAAAAAAAATGATGATGACGGCAATCTTTATCGTTTCCGTAGCGGTCTTTGTCTACCTGCTCTATGTATTACTAAAACCCGAGAAATTTTAACCGTATGGGTACCGAACTTTTCGGCGTAGTGGTCTCCTTCCTGATAACGGTGTTGCTCGCCGTCCCGCTGGGAAAATATATCGCCCGCGTTTACAGAGGAGACCGGACCATCCTCGATTTTATGAAGCCGGTGGAACGGCTGATCTTCCGCTTTTGCGGCATCGATCCCAACCGGAAGATGAACTGGAAGGAATTCCTGAAGGCAATGCTGACCATCAACCTGGTATGGTTCATTTATGCTTTCATCCTCTTCCTTTTCCAGGGCAAGCTGCCGCTGAACCCCGACGGGAACCCCAGCATGACGCCGGACCTGACCTTCAACACGGCTGTCAGCTTCCTGGTCAACTGCAACCTCCAGGATTATTCCGGAGAGACGGGGGCTACTTATCTGACGCAACTGTTCGTGATAACCTTCCTGCAGTTTGTGAGTGCGTCGACCGGCATTGCGTGTCTTGTTGCGTTGTTCAACGGGCTGAAGGAAAAGACCACTCAAAACCTTGGCAACTTCTGGGACATCTTTACAAAGACCATGACCCGCATCCTGTTGCCCCTATGCATCATCATCGCGGTGCTGCTGGCCATGCATGGTACGCCGACGAGCTATGCCGGCAAGGATACGGTCATTACGATGCAGGGCGATACCGTACAGGTGTCGCGGGGACCGGCAGCAGGTATGATCGCCATCAAACACCTTGGGACGAATGGAGGCGGCTGGTTCGGCGCGAACTCGGCTCATCCGCTGGAGAATCCGGATTATTTCACCAATATGCTGGAGATCATCGCACAGGCGCTGATCCCGATAGCGATGATCTTCTCCCTTGGGTTTTACATCAACCGGAAAAGGTTCGCCTATGTGACGTTTGCGATCATGACCGTCGGATTCCTTTGCCTGGTAATACCGACTATGATCAGCGAGATCCATGGCAACCCGGCGATAGCGCGGATGGGTATCACGCAGGCTACCGGCGCGATGGAAGGCAAGGAGGTACGTCTCGGACCCGCAGCCTCGGGCTACTGGAGTATCCTGACGACCGTCATCTCGACGGGTTCGGTGAATTCGATGCACGACAGCTCGATGGCCCTTTCGGGGTTGATGCAATTGCTGGCCATGATGGTCAACGCCTTTTATGGCGGTTGCGGAGTAGGGATCCTCAACTACTATATCTATGTCATCATCGCCGTGTTTATTGCGGGGCTCATGGTCGGTCGAACGCCGGAACTCTTCGGGCATAAGGTGGAGGCCCGGGAGGTGAAGATCGCTGCGTTGGTGACGCTGCTTTCTGCTTTTCTCATCAAGGGTTTCACAGCATTTGCCTGTTATATCCTCGTCTATCATGGAAATGCCGCATGGGCGGTGAAGCCGGGCGCGTGGCTGAACAATCCGGGGTATCATGGATTCTCGGAGATGCTTTACCAGTTTACTTCCACCAACGCCAATAATGGCAGCGGTTTCGAAGGACTGGCGGACAATAACGTGTTCTGGAATGTAACCGGCGGTATCGTCATGATCCTGGGACGTTATCTGCCGATCATCGGTCCGGTGGCTATCGCGGGATTGCTGGCAAATAAAAAATATGTGCCGGAATCGTCGGGGACATTGAAAGTGGATTCGTTGACCTTCGGGATAATGATATTTATAGTGATCGTAATTATCACGGCTTTGTCGTACTTCCCGGCCCTGGCACTGGGCCCGATAGCAGAATATTTCACTTTAAGATAAAAAGTTATGAAACCATTCGTACTGCAAGCGCTGAAACAATCCTTCGTCAAATTATCGCCGGCGACCATGTACCGGAACCCTGTCATGTTTGCTGTATATATCGGGACGTGGATCATGGGCATTGTTTGTATCTGGATACTGGCCGGAGAAAAGAGGCAAGGCCATTTCGGCTATAATCTGACGGTCTTCCTGGTATTGCTGGTGACCGTCCTTTTTGCCAATTTCGCAGAGGCGATCGCGGAGGCGAGGGGCAAGGCGCAGGCCAACAGTCTGCGCAAAACGCGGGAGGACACGCCGGCGAAAAAGATCTTCGCCGTGGGCGAGATCTATGTGGGAGAAATAAAGATCGTATCCTCCTCGCATCTGCAGAAAGGAGATGTATTCATCGCCGAAGCGGGAGATACGATCCCTATGGACGGTGAGATCATAGAGGGTCTGGCGACCATCGATGAAAGCGCCATTACCGGTGAATCGGCACCCGTCATCCGGGAGGCTGGCGGCGACAAATCGTCGGTCACCGGCGGCACAAAGGTGCTGAGTGACAAGATCAAGGTTCGGGTGACGACGTCGCCGGGGGAGAGTTTCCTCGACAAGATGATCGCACTGGTTGAAGGCGCATCACGGCAAAAAACGCCGAACGAGATCGCCCTAACGATCCTGCTGGCCGGGTTCACCCTGATCTTTCTGATCGTCGTCGTCACGCTGAAGCCATTTGCCGACTATGCCAATACGCCGATCACGGTGGCGGCATTCGTATCGCTGTTCGTTTGCCTGATACCGACCACGATTGGCGGGTTGCTAAGCGCCATCGGTATTGCCGGTATGGACAGGGCGCTCCGGGCCAATGTCATCACCAAGAGCGGAAAAGCCGTTGAGACGGCGGGAGACCTGGACACCTTATTATTGGACAAAACGGGGACCATTACCATCGGGAACCGCAAGGCGACGCATTTCTGGCCCGCGCCGGGCGTCGATGATAAAGCCTTTATGGAAGCCTGCGTACTGGCGTCGCTTGCCGATGAGACACCCGAAGGCAAATCGATCCTGGAGCTGGCGGGGGCCAATCCGACTTCCTATAACACCACCGGAGCGCGGTTCATCGGGTTCTCGGCGGAAACGCGGAGCAGCGGTATCGATGTATCCGGGATGCATATCCGTAAAGGCGCCTTTGACGCTATCCGCGCCATCGTGACGCGGGCGGGGAACGTGGTTCCCGACAAAACGGAGGCGAAGGTGAAAGAGATCGCATCGAACGGCGGTACCCCGTTGGCTGTGAGCGAGAATGGACGGGCGATGGGAGTCATCGAGCTGCAGGATATCATCAAGCCGGGCATCCAGGAAAGGTTCCAGCGTCTGCGCA
The DNA here is from genome assembly GCA_036010185.1 of Puia sp. Taxonomy (GTDB): domain Bacteria; phylum Bacteroidota; class Bacteroidia; order Chitinophagales; family Chitinophagaceae; genus Puia. The sequence goes on along the minus strand of DASYSV010000547.1, from coordinate 2,698 downwards.
AGATGGGCGTTAAGACGGTGATGGTGACGGGCGATAATCCGCTGACCGCAAAATATATCGCCGAGAAGGCGGGTGTGGACGATTTTATCGCCGAGGCCAGACCGGAAGACAAGATGAACTATATCCGTAAGGAGCAGCAGAGCGGAAAGCTGGTAGCGATGATGGGCGACGGCACCAATGACGCGCCGGCGCTGGCGCAGGCGGATGTTGGAGTAGCCATGAACAGCGGCACGCAGGCCGCAAAGGAAGCGGGCAATATGGTGGATCTCGATAACGATCCGACCAAGCTGATCGAGATCGTGGAGATCGGCAAACAGCTGCTGATGACGCGAGGGACGCTGACGACCTTTTCCATAGCGAATGACGTAGCGAAATATTTCGCCATCGTTCCGGCGTTGTTCATCACGTCCATCCCGGCATTGCAGGCCATGAACATCATGCAGCTCAAAAGCCCCGAAAGTGCCATCCTTTCGGCGGTGATCTTCAACGCGATCATTATTCCGGTCCTTATACCGCTGGCGCTTCGCGGTGTGGCCTACAAGCCTATCGGCGCCAGTGCGTTGCTGCGGCGGAATCTTTTGATCTATGGCGTAGGTGGTATTGTTGCGCCTTTTATCGGGATCAAGGCTATCGACCTGCTATTAGGATCAATCATGTAAAAACGAAGAAAATGAAAAGATATATATTACCGGCTCTTAAACTAACGATCGTGATGATCGTGATCTGCGGTCTGCTCTATCCCTTATCGATCGCGGCCGTGGGAAAGCTGACCCGGGGCGGGGGGAATGGCGAAACGGTATCGCTTCATGGCAAAGTAGTGGGCTATGCGAATATCGGGCAGAAGTTCACTGAAGACAAGTATTTCTGGAGCCGGCCGTCTGCTGTGGGGTATAATGCCGCCGGCAGCGGAGGCAGCAACAAGGGGCCTTCGAATCCCGATTATCTGAAGGATGTGCAGGCGCATATCGATACCTTTTTGGCGCATAACCCCGGGGTGAGGAAGGAGGATATCCCCGCCGAGCTGGTGACGTATTCCGGCAGCGGGTTGGATCCCGATCTTTCGCCGGCAGGCGCGAAAGTGCAGGTCGGAAGGGTAGCGCGGGCCCGGGGATTATCGGACAAAGAATTAAATGACCTGATAGACCGATACACGGATGGCCCTTTCCTTGGTATCTTTGGGCCTGCGAAAGTGAATGTCCTCAAATTGAATATTGCGCTTGATGGCGGACACTGAAAAAGAAATTAAACCTGCTGCGGACAAGGCTCCCGACGTTCAGCATTTTCTGGACCTGATCCGGCAATCCCGTCGTGGCAAATTCAAGATATACATCGGCATGAGCGCTGGGGTAGGGAAAACCTTTCGCATGTTGCAGGAAGCGCAGACCTTGTTGCGGAATGGAGTAGACGTAAAGATCGGTTATGTGGAGACGCATGGGCGGCCCGAGACCGAAGCTTTATTGCAGGGACTGCCGGTCATGCCAAGGCGCAAATTGTTCTATAAAGGCAAGGAGCTGGAAGAGCTGGACGTACAGGGCGTCATCAATCTGCATCCGGAAGTGGTGGTCATCGACGAGCTGGCGCATACTAATATAGAGGGCAGCAAGAATGAAAAGCGCTGGCAGGATGTGATGGACGTCCTGGATGCGGGGATCAATGTCATCAGCGCGGTCAATATACAGCATATCGAGAGTCTTTATGAGGAGATCAGGGATATTACGGGGATCGAGGTCACCGAGCGGATCCCGGACAGTGTGCTGGAAGAGGCGGACGAAGTGGTCAATATCGACCTGACCGCGGACGAATTGGTGACACGATTGAAAGAAGGTAAGATCTACGCGGCGGACAAGATCGGGATCGCGCTGCAGAATTTCTTTCAGCCGGAGAAGATACTTCAATTGCGGGAGCTGGCGTTGAAGGAGGTTGCCAGCCAGGTCGAACGCAAGATAGAGACGGAGCTGCCGCGCGGCGCGCATTTGCCCAACGAACGTTTCCTGGCCTGCATCAGCAGTAATCACGAAACGGCGAAAAAGGTCATTCGGAAAACCGCCCGTCTGGCGAGCTATTATCATAGCCGGTGGTGGCTGTTGTACGTGCAGACGACGAAAGAGGCAGGGGACAGGATCGGGTTGGCGGCGCAACGTCACCTGATCAACAATTTCAAGCTGGCGACCGAGCTGGGCGCGGAAGTCATCCGGATCCAGGGGAACAATATCGCCAAAGGAATAATGGATATTGCTGAGAGTCGTTCTATTACAACCATCTGTATCGGGAAACCGCATCTCAGCCTGTACAATGTGATCATGAGCACGGCGGTATTTAACCAGCTGCTGAATAAACTCGCAGCATCGGATATCGATATTGTGATCCTTTCGTGAACTAATTTTAGGAGCATGAGCATGCGTTTGAAAACCAAATTATCGCTGGGTCTGATCTTCCTGTTCATCGTCATCGTGCTTTTCGGCGTACTAGGTCTCTTTTTCATCAACCGGCTCAGCGATGAAGGCAGGCTGGTGTTGCAGAACAATCATGAATCGCTGGTTTACTGCAACCGGATGCTGCAGGCTTTGGAGAGCCTTCCGGGGGACAAGAATGCTTTAAGCCAGTTCCGGGACAACCTGAGGAAACAGCAAACCAATGTAACGGAGGTAGGTGAGAAGGAGGCGACGGACGAGCTGACGCGAAATTTCAACGAGCTGCT
>DASYSV010000541.1:0-3607 GCA_036010185.1 Puia sp. | reverse complement strand
ATAGCGGCGTGGTGCCATTTGTTATTGAAATTTTCTTTGTCGCCCGGGTAGGGGTTACTGAGATCGTTAGGGAAATAGCCGGTGGATACGTCGGTGCCGAATTGGATGTGGCGGCCGTCGTCGGTGTTGGTCGTGAATAGCAGGATCGGGGAGCTGGAGCCGTCGGTAGGATAGAAATCGAATTCGATCGTGAAATTGTCGGGGAGATAGTCTTTTTCCGTCTTCATACGGGGGGCCACGCGGACGTAGTTGCCTTCGGTGAGGAAGAAGGCCGGGTCGGAACCGACATTATTGATGACGGCCTGTCCCGCGGTGAGTTTCCAGTGAGCGGGGAATTCGCCGTCGTGGTCGTCGGTGAAATGGTCTTCGAAGACAATCTGTTCGCCGGGTACGAAATCGTAGTTGGAATAGGCGGTGAGGTTCATGGGGCCGCCGGGGTTGGTGGATGCGGTCGCATTGGCGCCGGCGGAGTTGGTCGTGGCGGCTGCCGTTTTAGTAGTGTCAGTCTTTGGTGTTTTGCTCTTTTTCCGGAAGAGGCCTTTGATGGCGCCTTCGGTCTTGTCGAGGCCGTTATTGATGCCGTTGGAGACATTGTTATTGACGTGGTCGGTTGCGCCTTGTCCGGCTGTGGTGCCGGGATTGGTGACCTGGGCCTGGACGGAGGGGATCGACAGTGCCGCGAGCAGGAAGGGCAGGGCGGCTACGGTGAGCAATTTTTTCATGGTCGTGTTGTTTTAGCAAAAAGACGACAATTGCCGGCGCGGGTCAATCGGATGAATATATGATTTTGGGGGGATGCGGCATGTGCGCGCGGCGGGGTGGTCGGTGTGGGTGGGCGGCTTGTGCGGGGGATGCGGCTCGTCCGTGGGGTCGCGGCTCGCGCGGGGGGTCGTTATTTTCGCGGGCCGAGGACGCGGGCTACCGCTTCTGCCTTGGAATTGACGTGGAGCTTGTGATAGATGTTACAGATATGGGTGCGGATGGTGCTGATGCTGACGCAGTATTTGTCGGCAATCTTTTTATAGCTGAGACCGTCGACCAATGAGTAGAGTATCTCGGTCTCGCGGACGGTGAGCTGGAAATCTTCTATGATGCTTGGAGGAGAAGCCTGGAAGGATCGGATGACCCGGCGTGCGATGCTGGAGGTCATGGGGGCGCCTCCCTGGTACAGCTCGCGGATGGCTTCGATAATTTCGGAGGGGGGTGTCTTTTTAAGAAGATAACCTGAGGCGCCTGCGCGGATGGCGTCGAAGATCTTTTCATCGTCGTCGAAGACGGTGAACATGAGGATCTGGATGGCGGAGAAGTGGGTCTTTACCGTCCGCACCCCCTCGATGCCCGATATATTGGGAAGTCCAATATCCATGAGGATGACATCTGGCAGCGCCGAGCCGATCTCGCTGACGACATTGAGCAGATTGTTCAGGGATGCCACGCAACGCATGCCTTCGGTCCGGTTGAAAAGGCTTTCCAGACTCGAACGAAGGGTATTGTTATCCTCGACGATGGCTATTTTGATCATGGTTTCATGAGCGGTGTGCGTTGTGGGCGGCCGCCCGGCGGCCAAATATGGGGAAGATTTCTGGAGATTCCAATCGGATGTTTATAGGATTTTTTGGGTGGGGGGGCTAAGCTCTACTTCCAGGCTGATCGAGGTGCCTGCGCCGGGGCTGCTGGTGATGGAGACGCGGGCATTCATGAGGGCGGCCCGGTGGCGCATGCCGGCGAGGCCGTTGCCCCGGGTGGCGGAGGCGGTCTCGAAACCGCGGCCATTGTCGCGGACAGAGAGGGTGAGGTCGCGGTGATCGAAACGCACTTCGATCGTGGCTTCGGAGGCGTTGGCGTATTTAACGAGATTGTTAATCGCCTCTTTGAGGATGAGATAGATGTGCTGGCGGTATTCCATCGGCAGGTGGACCTCGCTGATATTTTGCTGGATGTCGATGGTGTAGTTGATGCCGCGGGCTTCGAAGAGCGTGGTGGCGAAATGGCGGATACGCATCAGGAGGTTGTCCAGCGAATCGTTGCGGGGGTTGAAGCTCCAGACGATATCATCCATGCGTTCCATGAGCATCATGGAGCTATCCTTGATCTCATTCATGGTCTTCAGCAATTTGGAGTTGTTGTTGCCGCGGATGGCCAGGTCGCTGAGGATAGAGATCGAGCTGAGGGTAGATCCGATGTCGTCGTGGAGGTCCTGGGCGATCTTGTTACGGATATGCTGCATCCGGACCTGGAGCAGCTCGTTCGCCTTCAGCTGTTCGATCAGTTCTTCCTGGCCGGCGATCTTTTCCTGTTCGGTCTTCCGGTTCTTATAGGAAAGACCCGCGGTGAAGCACAGCACCTCGAGGACGATACCGGCCTGTGCAAAAACGAATACATCGGGGACGCCGAGATCCATATGGCGGTCGATCTCGAGATAGCTGAAGATGAGTCCGAGGATGTGGCCGGTGGCGACCAGGAGGCTGCCGGAGATGATGTAATAGATCAGCGTCTGCCGGTGGCGGTAGAGATAGATCATGAAACCCATGGTCAGCAGGAATATTGCGGCGAAGACGGTGGTATAGACGATCGTCTGGGTTTTACGGTCGAAGGTGATGAACATGAAAGCCAGATCGGCAACGGCATAGGCGAGCAGGAAATATTCGAGCGGGACGATCCAGCGATTGAGTGCGGGATAGTTACGCGGAATGTCGAGGAAGCTGCGTATAAATCTGAAGTAGATGTAATAGGGTAGGATGAGCAGGGTCTTCCCGAACCAGATCTTGAGCAGGGGCCAGCGCGAAAACAGGAAATCGACGCCGAACAGGTTTTCCTGTTTGCTCAGGAAATAGAGAGAGATGAGGACCATGTACAAAAGATAGTAGCCGTACTCCGGGCGGCGGATGATCAGCCATTGGAACAGCGCGTATATGAGCTGGCAGATCAGGAAACCCTGGAATAGCATCTGGATGATGAGAAAGGACCTATCCCGGGCGAGATTGCCGATGAGGCTGGCGTTGAGCGAACGGGCGTCATAGAGGGTGAGACCTTCGAATGAATATTCGTCGGTGCGTTGGCGGATGCGGACCACCAGCCGGGTGGGACAATGTGGGGGCAGGCGAAGGGGCAGCAGATGGGACTGACGCTGGATATACGAGGCGTCCTCGGGTGAGGGACGAAGGGTACCGCCCGCGGTTTGGAAGACGATACCGTTGCGTTTTGCCCAGGTCAGACCGCAATCGGGGAGATACCAGACTTCGATGTCGTCCAGCTCGCCATAGTCGAGCGAGCAGTCGAGGGTGCTGTCGTTGTCATTGCGAATACCAACGATCATCCAGAACAAGTGCCGGCGGGGGTTGTCGTTCAACAGTTGCAGGAAACGCGCGCGGGAGACGGAGGTGGTAGTATCGGGTAAGGTGGACAGGTCGGTGGTTGTCATGTAACAGGCGACGGAATCGGTGATGCGGACGCCCCCGGCGGCTAGTTCGATCAGTTGGGCCCGGGCGGAAACAAAGTAAAAAAGGAATAGTATAAAGAGAGCCGGTTTGCGCACGTCACGAGATTTTAATCGTGAGGGTGACAGTGGTACCCTGGCCGGGGGCGGTATCGATGTCAAGATGCGCCT
>DASYSV010000503.1:0-11136 GCA_036010185.1 Puia sp. | reverse complement strand
ACCCCGCCGCCAAGGCTCCATTTGCCCGGCGAAAAAAAGAAGCCCGCACCCGCACCCGCGCTAGTATCAGCCCGGTTCGCCATCGCCATATCCTGGAACGACAAAGCGGGCAACGACAGCTTCGGCATTCCCGAATGGTCGATCGTGATCCCGATGTTCCCGTTCAAATGCGTTTTTACTGCCATCCCCGTAGGATCGCTGCTGATCACCAACGACGAGTTGGGATCCAGATTCAGCTTCGCCAGCCACAGCGGCACATTCAGTCCGCCGCCCGGCTGTACCACAAACCGGTAATCCACTTTCCCGTCCACGCTGTTCAGAGCACAGGTATAGGATAACCCGTCACTGCTGACCGGCAACCGGACCTGCCCCGACATCGCCATCCCGCTCTGGAAATTATTATTCACGACCGCGATATTTATCTTATCGATCGAAAACGCCCAGCCCCCAAGACTACCGCTATTGATATCGAGGATATTGGCGGCATTAATGTTTGTCGTTACCCCGTTGTCGTCGAGAATGAAACCGGTAAAATTGATCGCCCCAGGTTTCCCGCCCGAGAACGTTTGAAAACTTGCCGGCAACGACATCGACAGCGCCGGGATATACAATCCCTCGAAACCGGCGTCCTCCGCCCCTGTGTAGCCCGTGGGGAAGCCGATCCCACCCGGGTTCTGCCGCGTCGAGTGATCGAAGAACAACCCATCGGAACGGATCGGGAAACCCGGCAGACCCGCCAGTTCGAAGTCGTTGGGCAACACGGCCGTCGCCACCCAATCGTTCCAATCGGAGAAGGCGAAACGGGCATGTATAGTCGCTGGAGTCGTCAGCCGCTGGTCATTTTTATCGACGGCAACGATCGCATTGCCATCCGTAAAACGGATGTCGGCATTCGCGACAACCGCGCTCAATCCTTTCACCGCATCCCAGGCTATATATGTTCCTTTGGAGGTATCCACCGCACTGGCGCCCGCCCCCGGGCAGCCATCGATCGTATAGTTGATCCCACCCGCCGCGAAACTCTTGTCCTGGGGCAGATACAAAACCCCGCCTGTCCCCGCCAAAAGCGAATTGGGTCCTATCGATAATCCTGCTCCCGCCAGCGCCAGCCAGCCGCCGATATCGGGCAGGTTGAGATCGAAGAGCACATCCATATTCGTACAGGACGAGCGGAAACTGATCCCCATCACGGCGAGCGTGGCGGGCGCACCGCCCAGGGTCGTGGAAAGCCCCATCGGGAAGCTCACCGGGCCGCCGCCACCCGTATTCAGCAGGTGGGACCCGTCCCCGATCCTCGTTTTGATGGCGCTCAACACACCATCGTCCAGACCCGCGAGCTTTGTCACGGGGTCTGCCCCGGCCGCACCAAACACGGACCAGTCCGGGTACCCGTTGTCGCTCACCGTCTGCGCCGTCCCGGCATATACCACCTTATCGGTGTTGACGCGAATACTGTCAAAGCTGACATTCAGCCTGATGTCGCCCGAGAAGGGATGCCAGGAGATCGTACCCGATCCTTTATAGCTGCCATCGGTATTTGCGGTAGCCTGCGAGATCTGCATCAAAAATCCATCGATGGTCACCTGTTGCCCCGCGGGTGAACCTGGCAATGGGCTTGTATTGCTTACCGGCGTCGCCACCGCGCAAGCCGCTATCGGCGTATATGGCTCATTGATATATCCTCCAGGCTGGATCGAACCCGGCGGCACCGGCTTGTCAGGCGTCGGGTGGTTGACGGCAACTGCTGTTTTTGGGAAATAAGAGACAGGCGCCCAATCGAACGCCCCGATCTCGCTCCAGCCCTGGTTGGCGATCTCCAGAGGACTGCCCACCATCGGGATAAAATTAGCCTTTACGCGGACGATATATTGTTGGCCCGGCACCAGGATATGCCCATATTTCAGCGTATCCAGCAGGAAAGTCGTGACGGGAATATTTTGCTGATGAAAGACAAAGGGATTATTGACCGCATCCATCACCGACTGCCCGTTAAATACCCGCTTGATCTCCAGCTCGTAGGTCAGGGGCCCCATCGGCAACCCGCAGGTCGTGGACGGGGGTGTCCAGGTGAACTGTACCAGATTGGAATGTGGAGTGACGTCCTGAAAACCGCCGGTCGCATTGATAAAGGTGCTCACGGGTAAAAGGAGCTGGGGCGCCGAAGCCGTATAACAGATCGTGAAATACGCACAGCCGGTACCGGGCGCCGATAAGGGCGCCGAGAAACCGGGCCGGTCATAATCATAAGCAGTCACGCATACCCGGTAAGTGCCTTCCGGCAGCTTGAAATCGATGCCGTTCTGCCGCAAGGTATTGAGGTCGCAATTCGTATAGACCAGGGAGTTTTCGGTGAAATTTCCGAATGCATTTTGCAACATATCGCGCGTCAGGCTGAGTATCGGCTGCCCCGGACCGAGCACGATCGGCTGCGCGGGCTGAAAATCGGGCCGCAGCGACACGCCCATCACGGCCGGGGATATCCGCTCGATACTCCCCGCCAGCTTGACCCGCTGAGCAGTCCTTCCCGTATACCGGAGGATGATCGACAAATGGCTGCTGATATCCTGGTTCAGCTGGCCGGCACGATTGCCCATGATGTCTGCCTTCAGCTGCGGTAGATAAGGAGGCACGGGCTGCACGACATTGACCTGTACGCCGACCGTAAACTGCGTCCAACCTGTCAACGACAGCAGCAACAAGGAGCAGAAGGTGAATATCCGGATCATGTGACGATTTTAAAAGTGGAATCCATAGGTGACGCCGCCCGCGAAATTTTTCGAGTTCACGGCGATCGGGATATGATAGATCGTCGTCAACGGATTCAGATTGACCGGCGGCGTCAGCACATAGTTCAGGTACACCCCCAACGTATGAAGCGCCATCGTATAGTTGCCGGAAAAAGCAAACGTGGTATTGTTGCCCGTCGGAGAATTGGAATACTTATTCAGGAAGTATCCCGCGCTCCCCTGCAGCGCCAATTGGTGACTGCTCAATAACTGGGCATTCAACCCGGCATTGATCCCTGTCGACTGGTACCGGTTGTCCCCTTGTCCGTACTGGCTATACAAAACCGCCGCATTCAATCCCCAATACGCATGGGAGAAATACAGCGCATAATTCAGGGACGTACTGATATTGTTGCCGCCCGTCATTGCCGCCGTCGCCGGATTGTGATCGTCGAGGTCGGTATAGCTGATATTGGCGTTGACCGTATGCTGATAGTCATTGCCCGTAAAATTCAGGGTGGGCGCGAGTGTAAAGGAGATCATCAATTGGTTCATCCGCACCGAATCGCTCAGCGCCACGGCCCCATCCCTTTGATACACCTGCACGCCGGTCACGGTCGCATTGATATTGAAGTGCTGGGACACGAAGGCATTCAGCGAAAGGTTCCCGGTCCGCGTGAGCAGGGTGGAAGCGAGCAGATGTGAAAGATTGTTATGCTGCGTCGTGATCGCGAGATTGGCATTGAGTCGTCCTTTGTCGAAATTTCCGCCAAAAGACCCGTTCATCATTTCGAGGTCGTTCAGCATATACGGTACGCCCAGAGAGACGAAATCCGGCGCGATCCGCCGATAGCCTGCCGATGCATTGACGGTCTTCCAGGTAAACGACAATTGCGACTGACCGGCATAGGAGAATACCGAGCTCCAATTGACCGGCATGATCTTGCGCATCAGGGTCGGGATCTTGTAATACCCCACGCTGTCGATCTCCTGATAGGACTGATCGCGGTTGAGCAGTCCCGCCGCCAGATCGCCGGTCCAGGTCAGCCGGTGGAAGAAGGTAAAATGCCATGAGCTTCCCACCACGGTGTTCTCTTGTGGCAGGATCGTCGTCAGGCTGTCGGGCATCCTCCTGATCGACCCGCTGTCATCTTTAGCATGGAAAAAAGAAAAGCCGAAATTATTTTTCGGGCTGCCCACACCGATCTTGAAGCCATAGCCCATCCGCGCATATTGCGGCTCGATGGGATGGGCGAAGCTGGTATCTTCCTGGACGGCCTTGTTCAATAAGCCATAAAACGCTCCGAAATAGAACCCCTTCGGGCTCAGCTCGACCCCTCCGCCAAGGAAGCTCTGTCCCGCGAATACCAGCGGGGAGAACCGGATCGTTCTGTATCCCAGGTGCAGCCGTATCCACTTGTAGGACGGGCTGATCCCGATCTGCGTAAACGGGTTCGAGTAGCTGTTTCCGTATTGAGTGACCACGAAGGACATCGGGAGGCTTATCCCATAGACCGAGGGCATAAGGCTTCCATAGATATTCCATGCAAAGGGAGGCCGCGTCGGGTATGGCTCATTCGACTTATAGAATTCCATTCCTGCGCCGAGCGACCCGTGCAGCGTGAACGGTTTCTGGTCCCTGAGGTCCACCAGGTTCTGAGCACGTGTATACGTTGCCGGTAGAAAAAGCAGGAGAAATATGGCTAGTTTAGCTGTCATGGCTCGGCATTGATCAGTGTTTGGCCGGTGCGGAGCCCGATAGCATCCGCTGCGCCGTCGTCTTCTCATCGTTGGTATACCCGGCGGGGATCGCGAAGAGCGAAGCCGGGAAGCTTTTTTGCTCTGCCTTCCATAGCTGCATCGTCATGGAAACATCCTTCCCGTCTCCCGTCGTCATTTTGACCAGGAATCCCCCTGCGCCCGCTTTATTCAATGCGCCAAGAAATCCCCCGTTGGAAGATTGGAAACTGATCAGCTTGCTATAGATCGCATAGCCGGGAACCGTCGTACTGGTCCACAGTTCCATGGCAGTTGTCGATTTGAACATTCCCGAACCCGTCGTCTGGACGATCTTGGTATGGATGCAGGAATAGCCCGCGACCGTCTCCGTCCCTACCCGCGTCACCTGGTACTTTTCAATTCCTGAATTGATCAGCGCCGTATCGATGACATTCAGCGAGTAGCTTCTGTTGGCTGCATCCAGTATGATCGAGTAGGTCGGCTGATTCGCACGCCCGATCACCACAAACTTCGGCGTCACTGCCCCCGGTATCGGTATCCGCATCTCGGACCGCCCTTCCCCGCTGTTCGTCATCCAAAGCGAGCTGGTATCGCGCGTATTTCCGCGTTTGCTGGTAGTCGTCGTGATCGTCTGATACAACACACCGCTGCCGCCGCTGGCCGTCATAAAACTCTTGATCGCCGCCGCCGAATCCTGGGGTGAAACGCCATCCCCGCCTGTCAACCGGCCCAGGGACTTCATCACGAGATCCGCCTGACTGGTGTCGTTCGGATTCTCCTGCGCCGTCTTTGCAAAGGCGCCCAGCACCCGGCTGAGCCCGCTGGTATCGACCGACCCGCCAAAAACATTCGGCAGTCCCCCTGTCTGTCCGCCAGCATTCGTCGTTCCCGTCATTCCCTGTGTCCCAGGGGCCCCGGTCGCCGTCGTCTTACCGGTTTTTGTTCCCCCCACCCGCGTGGCGCTATCGATCTTATCCAGAATGACGTTCGTGGTCTGGTTGGACTTGCCGTTCGCCCGGTTTTGCAGTGTTTGTTTGAGATTGTTGGTCAGAGTCTTGAGGAACTGGGCCTGTCCGCAAAGTGGCTGCGCAATAGCCAGCAGGGCGAGAGCGATCATAAATAACGTAGTCTGTCGCATGGTCAAATGATTAGGATGAGTGCACTAATGAAAAAAAGGAGCGCCAGCACAAGCAGTAGCCATTCGATCCATGTTGTCCGTTTTGCAGCCGGCATATCCTTTGGTTGACCAGCAAAAATGCGGACATAAAAAAACGTTCGCCGGAATACTCGACGAACGTGCTTTCAAAATCGTTGGACAACTTTCTCCTCACGCAATATACCCACTCGCCCCATCCCAGCTCAACACCGCCGTCAGCGACACCCCGTCCTCCCCCCGGAAATATAATTTAGCGCCGATCCGTCCCGCGAGATCAGAGGCCAGCTGCAAACCCAAACCGGATGTCCCGCTGCCGATCATGCCCTGGCTGATCCGCCGGTTCAATGCGCGGGCATCCCCCATACTTGTAGGGTTAGTGATCGTCACTTCGGTTGGGGTCGCCGCGACAACGATCCGCCTGTCTCCGTCACTATGCCGCACCGCATTCTGCAACAGGTTGCGCACGATCACCGACAGGAAATTCTCATCCGACTCCCTCGACAACCCGGCCGGCACCTCATCTACGATACGGACCTGTTTCTCTTCCAGCTGATCCTGCATCGACCCGATCTCCTTGTCAAGGACATCCCGGATCACCACGCGGTGATATTCCGGATGAAAATGTTCCATCTGGCTCTTGCTCCAGACGAGCAAGTCCTCCATCGTCTCCAGCACATTTTCCGACGCCTTCTTCACGCTTTCCTCGTGCGTCTTTCTCTGTTCCGGCGTAAACAGCTCCGGCCGCTGGTTTTGCAATTGGAGCATCCGTACGATCTTTCCCACGGGCGCCCGCAGGTCATGGCCAATGATACCGAACAGTGTCGCCTTGGTATCGTTCGCCCTCGCCAGCTCCCGGTTGAGTCTTGCCTTATTCCGGTAGAAGAAATAGAGCAGCAGCGAAATGACGCCCAGACCACCCAGACCCAACACCAGTATCAGCCTCGTCTGCCGGGCGTTTTTCAATTCAAGCAAATGGACCTGGTTTTCCTTGTTCAGCGACTCGATCTGCAGCTCTTTCTCATGGGTCTGATAATGTGTCTCGAGATCCGCGAACGTCTGGGAGAGTTTGTCTTTATTGAGTGAATCGGTCAGCTCCACATATTCTTTATAGTAGTGCAATGCCGCAGCCAGGTCGCCCTTCCCCTCCTGTGCCTCCGCCATATATTTAAGATCGCCAGCATATTGGTCCTTCGCAACCTGTTGCGCAACCGGTATCGACAATTCCAATTGCGCGATCGCCGGCGGATATTGCTTTTTCGCGATGAGATAACGGGCGCGTGTGAATTCCGTCTGGAAATTCAGGATCGGGCTTTCGATCTTCGCCGCTATGGTATCGGCCTTTACAATATAACGCAGCGCGGCATCCGCATCCCCGTGATCAAGATAAAAGCCCGCGATATCCAGATCGGAAGACACCAGTTCGGAAGAATACGGTATCGGATTTACCGCATTGGCCTCCAATTGCCGGTCATAATACAGCGCGGAGTCGATCTGCCCCGACTCTGTAAAGGCCTCCACAAACGAGCTGGCGAGCCGGTTGCGAACCAATGGCGCGACCGAGGCGAATCGCTGACCCCTTCGCAGCGCACCCAGACTCTTGTCCGTCATTTGGGTAACGAGATAGAGTTTAGACAACATGTCGCATTGGATCGCAAAGTCAAACTCTTTCTTGGAATCGGTCGCAATATCCTGGTCCTTCTCCCGGAGCTCGATACTCCGGATAAAATAGTCCTGCGACGTACTGTAATAGGATTTGTTCTGAAAATACTGGCCCAATGAATAATAACCGTCTTCCAGGATCTGGCGATCATGCGTCGTATCCATGATCGATTGGAGGATATTCTTACAGCTGTCCATTTTGGACACCTGCTGTAATTGGAAATTTACCGGTATCAGTGTAATACATGCCAGTTCAATCTGTCTTGTCAAATGCCCTTTTTTTCCATTTTCGAGGCTTTTATAAAAATAATATTGGGCGCTGTCGAACCGAGTCTCGTAGTAGTAGCCGACCGCCGCGAAAAAGGCGAATTGGGATTGATGAAAGTAATCATCGGCATGCGCTATCCGGATACCTTCGAGACCCGCCGTTCGCAGTTTCGCATGATCGGTACTGGCGCTGGGCCGCAACGAATCACACTTTGCCGCCAGGTCATCCATCTTCTCCTTATACCCCTGGCCCATGCCCCACAACGCCAGGAATAAGATCAGCAGCGTCAGCACTCCCTTTATGGCATGCCGGTACAATTTTCCCACGGGCAGCTCAGCCGCCGCCAGTTCCACCTTATTCTTGCCGACCCCTGTGACCTTTTCGGTGTGGACCGCATAACTTCGGTGAATACGGACAAACTTTTCCTTCGGCAATTTCCCGAGAAGATCGCTCAGGGTCGTCAGCACGAGATATTGTTTGTCTATCGTTACCAGCCGGGTATAATCCTTCATCGCTTCGAGGTACTGGATATCCGTCAACTTAACCTTGCATTTATCATGACCTTGTTTGATGACAATGACCCCGCTCTCCTGCTCCTTCTCATAGGCATACGCCTTGTGACGCAGCTCCCCGAAATCGCGTAACCGTAAGGCGCAGCGTTCAAACCGTTCTGCCGTCAGCGGCTTTACCAGGTAGTCGAAGGCATTCAGTTCAAAACCTTCCACCGCAAATTCGGGATGAGATGTAATAAAGACCGTGAGAAAGGGTTGACCTTTTAAAAGCCGGAGCAATTCGATGCCGCTCATTCCCGGCATTTCGATATCGACGAACAACAGGTCCGGCTGATGCCTCGAGATCAGTTCCATAGCTTGTAGAGGATGGTCACAAGCCCCGATCTTCTTAAGAAAAGGGAACTTTCCCGCCTCCGCGTCCAGACTGACGCGGTCGAATTCGTCATCTTCGACAACCAGGTACCTAAAGGTGTTTTCCATATAGAGGTCGATTAATAAGCTTATTCGGGGTGCCTGGGGCAATCGCAGACTATGTCAGTCTCTCCGTCAGGGAAACGCACTAGCAGGCTTTTATAAAGATACTGGTTTTTAGCAGGGCTATGATTGAAGTGCTTAGGTTATCTAGTGATTTGAAAACGAATGTTTTCGATGGTTTTCCCATTTTAGGTGGACGAACGAATGATAGAATGTCCTAATGTGAGTTGCGGCGCCATAAGAAAAGGGATGGCCTGCCTGGAGCACATAGCCAGCGCTAATTGGGTGTTTTATGCCACTTGTCGCCAATTATGTAATTATACCTAGCGCTAAGTGGGTAGAATCTTATCTTTGATGAATCCCAAACCATCATCCATGCAAGCTATAATAGGTCGAAAAGAAGAACAAATTATTTTAAATCAACTTCTTGAAAGCAAGCGACCGGAATTTTTGGCAGTTTATGGCCGGAGAAGAGTTGGCAAGACCTTTCTGATCCGCCAGGCTTATGCGAGTCGAATTGTGTTTCAAATGACTGGCATTGCCAGGGCCAACACTTCTCAACAATTGACAAACTTTTTCTCTGCACTGAGGAATATGAACAAAAACACCGATCAAGATACCTTGCCGAAGAATTGGTTTGAAGCGTTTGAAATGCTGAAGAGCTGTTTTGGAAAATCAAGCGAGCCCAAGAAAGTAATCTTCTTTGATGAAATGCCATGGATCGACACACCACGTTCAAATTTTCTATCAGCACTTGAGCATTTCTGGAATTCCTGGGCATCCGATCGACCAGATATCATCCTGGTAGTTTGCGGCTCTGCGGCATCGTGGTGTACTGACCCCCTAAATGGCTGGACTAATTGATCAAATCAATTTAGTCATTTAAATTTAGGGTATTATGTCAAAGCAACGCCGCAAGTTTTCTGTAGAACAGAAGCTTCAGATCATCCAGGAGGCCGATCAGCACGGCATAACTCAGACACTCCGAAAGCACAACGTTTCCCATTCCGTCTATCTTCGGTGGAAGCAGCAATTTGACAAGGGTGGCATATCCTCGCTGGCTCCCCAGTACCGCAAGGTGGATCCGGAGCTCAGGGCGTTACAAGAGGAAAATGCCCGGCTGAAAAAGATTATCGGCAATCAGGCGCTGGAGTTGGAGTTCAAGACGGAGCTATTAAAAAAAAACGAGGCCTACGAGCGGAGGCTCAAGGGCTCGTGAAGGTGTACGCGCTTCGCAGTGTCCCGGTTCGAAGCCTGTTGCAGTGGGCTGGGCTGGCACCCAGCAGCTTTTATTACAAGAGCTCTGGCGCTCGCAAAGGCATTAAACCCAGCACGCACAGCCTCACCATTCACGGCGAAAGAATGGAAAACAAGGTTGTTGTTGTTCAGATGGAAGTGGTTCTCCGACAGGAATTCTGCTGCTACGGGTATAAGAACATGACGGCCGAGCTCCGGGAGCTGGGATGGATCATCAATCACAAAAAAGTGTATCGGCTGATGAAAGAAGCAAGATTGCTATATGGGGCGCGAATCAGGCCCCTGCCGTTCAAGCGGAACTTTATCCGGTTCCGGAGCCTGAAGCCGGAAAGACCTCTGCAGTACCTGGCGATGGACATCAAATACGTGTACATCCATGGGACAGGCAGAAATGTGCTCCTGCTAACAGTGATAGACGTCTACAGCAGAAAGGTCTTGATCTACCAGCTGCGAAGCCATATCCGAAAAGAGGATGTCCTGGTGATGCTATCGCTGATGCTACTGGAGTATAAAGCCGAGGGCATGTCTATCCGCAATGACAACGGCTCCCAGTTCATCGCCCAGGTGGTCAGGGCCTTTTTGAAGGAGAAGGGCATTCTTCAGGAGTTCTCCCACGTGGGTACCCCGGAAGACAACGCTTACATCGAAGCTTTCCACTCCAACCTCCAACGGGAGGTGATCGACCGTTATGAGTTCGACTCGATCTATCATGCCCAAATGGTCCTGGACCGGTATTACGAATGGTACAACGAAAAAAGGAGGCATGGCGCACTGAATCGGCAAACCCCGAACCACATGTTCCAAAATATTAATCCGGTCCCTTTTGAAAATGAAAAACTACTAAACTATCTTTAGAAAACTGTCCAGTTTATAAGGGGTCGAGACAGTGGATGATTAACAAAGTGATCAACAACAGGGGAGGGCTCCATAATAGGGTAACGCAAAGAATCCGGCTGTTACCATTCACGCTATGCGAGACGGAAACCTTCCTCCGCGCCAATCAGATCGCCCTTGACCGCTATCAAATTCTTCAATTGTATATGGCACTCGGTGGCGTACCGTTTTATTTGAGCGAAATTAGACAAGGGATGAGTGCTTTTCAGGAGATTGATCGATTGGCGTTTTCACCCAATGGCTTTCTGACGACCGAATACGATAATCTCTATCGCTCGTTATTTGTTCATGCCGACCGGCATATTGAAATATGGTGATCCCCGAAAAAAGGACAGGTAGTTAAGATAAAAAAATAAAATCTTAAATTACCACCATGACTAAGCAGAGCAGACGTAAATTTACCGCGGAATTTAAAACGAAAGTAGTCCTTGAATCATTGAAAGAGCGCAG
>DASYSV010000479.1:0-3045 GCA_036010185.1 Puia sp. | reverse complement strand
CAATCCCGCGGAATGTTGCAGGCTTTAACATTTCTATAACACTTATTTCTTCCGGCAAATTCAACTATTGCGTGTCAGAATGGTCATACCCACTCAAATATTGATATTATGAGAAGGATCCTCACCCTCGCCCTTGGTTTTACCTCACTAACCTTGCTTTACAGTTGTGGCAGCTCGAACAAACTATCCAATTACACCCCCTTCACCCGGGACCTCAAACAAAAACTGGAGGTCCGGAATATCGACCTGAAAGACGTGCAATTCTATGTAGATCAGAAACTGATCCTCAACCGGAACCTCGGGTCCGAGGATATCTCGGTCAAGCACGGAGTGGTCAAACTGAGCAACGGGAAATCCATCAACGAGGTAGTCATCCCCTCATTGACACCCGGCCTTTGCATGGGAACCGATAACGACCGGCTGCTCGTCAGTTTTGAAAAAGGGAACAGCTATCTTGCTTTCGGCCTCGGCAGCGGTTATACCGCCAATGATTATGTCTTATATGGTACGGAGTGGAAATTAGGCACCACCTTGGTGACCTATGATTCGGAAAAATTCAGGGCTCGTTGCGGTACGTGTTCCGATGTCGCCACCGCTACCCTCGTTATCAAGAAGAAAGAATTGGAAAGACTCGAACGTAAAACGCGGACGGCTACTGGTCGGACCGTTTCGAAATAAGCGGTGTGGTAGCGATAGGCGCCGACCCGTCGCCCGTGACCGCTGATGTCCCGGCCGTCGGCTGGATGCCTCCATTGGTCAGTTCTTCGATGACATCAATTTTCCCATCGCAAACGGTTAGAGTCCGGAGTGTCGTAGCGTTCACCAATCTGACCAGGTAAATAGTCTTGACGCTAAGCGCCACGCTGGTCAAAATAAGCCTGGTAGTGATACCCTTTCTGTATGAACGAAACCTGGTATCCCTCCCCGGAGGCGAACCAGTATTCTCCATCGGCTCCCGGGAACAGGTTATGGAAATGCCGCCAGGCATGCGGATTGATCTCATTCAAAGGAACGTTGGAGTTGATGCTCCCATGGGCATCGTTGTACGTATAGCCACTAAGGTGATAATCGTTCTGCCCTGAAGAGAAGCAGGGCACGAGCAAGAGCCCGAGGCACCAGGTTTCAAAGCGTAAGCAAGCTTTCATATGTCTATTAAGTTAACAATTATTTAATATTTAAAAAAATAAAAAAATAGTGCTACCTTAATTGGTTTGTTTCGACCATGGCAAGGAAGAAGAAGACGTCCCGTCATCTCGCGGGCTATACACACCACAACAAAGTGCGTCTCGTTTACGGGGGTGTGGACTTCTTCACCACCATCGTACAGTTGATCGATGGGGCCAAAACTACCATACATCTTCAGACCTATATCTTCGACGCGGACGAAACAGGCCGGATCGTATCGGACGCGCTGCTGCGCGCCGCCTCGCGGAAAGTGGAAATATTCGTGTTGCTGGACGGCTACGCTTCACAGCATCTATCCAAACAACTGATCGCCGAATGGAAGGCAGCCGGCATCCATTTCCGTTGGTTCTGGCCACTATTCAAAAGCCGGAACTTCTACCTGGGCCGACGCATGCATCACAAGGTGATCGTGGCGGACGGCGCCCGCGGCATGGCCGGGGGCATCAATATCAGCGATCGCTACAACGATATCGGGGATCAAAAAGCCTGGCTCGACATGGCCTTGCTGGTAGAAGGGGATGCCGCGATGAAATTGCATCTCGCTTGCCGGGACATATGGACAAAAGCCTACTGGAAAACGCCCAATCTGAAAAAAGACAAATTCGCATGGTTGGAAGGCTATACACCGAATGAAGAATGTCTGGTCAGGGTCCGCCGCAACGACTGGGTACAGGGAAAGAATGAGATCTCGCGAAGTTATGTGGAGATGTTCCGGCATGCTAAATCCCGGATAATCGTCCTTTCTGCTTATTTCCTCCCGGGCAAGATCCTCCGGAAACAGATGGTCGCAGCGGCGAAAAGGGGGGTCGTGATCAAGATCATCGTGGGCAGTGTTTCCGACGTAAAGATATCCCGGCTGGCCGAGCAGTTCATGTACCAATGGCTCTTCCGCAACAATATGCAGGTCTATGAATACCAGGATTCTGTCCTGCACGGTAAGATGGCTGCCTATGACGGGGTATGGATGACCGACGGCTCCTATAATGTCAACCGCATCAGCGCTTATGCGAGCGTCGAGCTGAATATGGACGTCCGTAATGAAGCTTTCGTAACAAAAGTCGAGTCAGAGCTCGATGAGATCATCCGGCACCATTGCGTGCGGATCCTTCCAAAAGAATATTTTCACCGGACGGGTCTCTTCCAACGATTGTTGCAAAGGCTGGCCTACCAGACGATCCGTTTGCTGTTCTTCCTGTTCACCTTTTATTTTCGCCAGGAAAAAGAATCCAAACCAAGTGAGCGGGCGTCCCGGCAGCAAAATATCCAAACCCGCTAATTCCCCCTTATCCTTCTCAAAAATATGGAAAGGGTGTGGCTATCCCACCCCGCAAACCGCCCCCGCTGTACAACTACGCGATTCCCTTCCGGATACTGCAGAAAATAATGAAATACGAACCGCGCCTTCGGATCCTCCCATCCCTTCATCTCCCCAAACCGCAGATCATTGAATACCGTCGTATCCCCCCATTCCTCTACTACATAATATCCCTGCGAAAATCTCAAAAGATAACGCACATCCCTTGCCTTAAGAAAAGGTCGCAGCAACCGCCCTCCCTTTGGCTGAAACCGGAATTGAACCGGCAGATGATCGAACACCGAGCGGTAACCGGTATAAAACCCTCCGCTATCCTCGGCCACGACATACCACAACCAGGCATTCAGCGGGGTCGGCGTCGACAAATATCGCGTATAGTGATGATGGTCCCGCGCCAGGTCCGTCTTCGCATGAGCATCCGTGCTCATCTTATTCCCGATGGCATAACACAGATAAGCGGCGCTAAGAATAAGGCCTCCCCATGCCCATTTTTTCCTGGCAGGATGTGTCCTTTTTAGAGTGAGCAGAACTACGAAGGCGATAGC
>DASYSV010000412.1:0-11559 GCA_036010185.1 Puia sp. | reverse complement strand
GGACTGGCGGGTGATGTCGAAGTGCCCGGCGATGGCGTTGGGGGTCATTGCCTGTACGGCGATCAGGACGAGGATCGCTCGTCGGGTGGGGTCTGCAATGGCCTGGAAAATGTCTCGTCTCATAAAGATCAAATAAGAAGCCGTTCGGTTGCAAATATATGCGCAGCCGATCGGTTTCGCAAATTTTTTTTTGCACTGGGTTTTTTTGTTAAATTTATATCAATGCTTTTTATAATGTGAAGACATGAAGTGGATAGAGAAATATTTATGGTTACTCTTTCCGGCATTTTTGCTGGCATCATGCGGCCTGGACCATTCAAATCCCTCCAGGGAAGCGCTCGATCAACTGCACTTAAAAAAAGGTGAGATCATTGTTTGCGGCCCAGCCGATAAAGAATTTGGTACCGTCGATTTCGATATCTCCGGAAGCAAACAGGTTAGAGAAGATTTCAATATTGCTGTCGAGCTATTACACTCATTTGAATATGATGAGGCTGAAAAGGCCTTTGCAAAAATTATCGACAATTCGCCGGGTTGTGTTATGGCTTATTGGGGTGTGGCTATGTGCAATTTCCATCCTCTCTGGGAGCCTCCGGGTAAAACGGATCTTCAGAAGGGCTCCAAAGCCATCGAGATCGCCCAATCCCTGAAAAAGCCATCCCGGCGCGAAGCCGCATACATAGATGCGGTTGCTTCCTATTATAAAGACTGGAATACGACGGGTCCCCATGATCGTTGCGTGCATTTTGAAAAAGCAATGGAGCAGTTGCGAAGTGAGTACCCGGGCGACCGCGAGGCGACCATCTTTTATGCATTGGCCCTGGATGCCAGCGCCGATCCGACAGACATAACCTTTTCCCATCAAAGAAAAGCGGGCAAATTGCTGGACAGCATGTATGCATCCGCCCCCGATCATCCGGGCATCATCCATTATATTATCCATACTTACGATGTTCCCGGTCTGGCTGTTCTTGCCCTGCCGGCTGCGCGCAAATATGCAGAAGTAGCCCCCTCTTCCGCACATGCATTGCATATGCCCTCGCATATCTTCACCCGCCTGGGTCTTTGGGATGAAAGCATCAAAATCAACACCCGGTCAGTCGAAGCCGCGCGATGCTACGCCAAATCGACTGGTATAGATGGGCATTGGGATGAAGAATTGCATGGATTGGACTATCTCGTGTATGCTTACCTGCAAAAGGGAGAAAATGCGGCGGCAGAGGAACAATTGAAATACATTTCGACGATCAGGAAGGTGTATCCCATTAATTTCAAGGAAGCCTATACCTTCGCCGCGTCCCCCTGTCGGTTGGCGCTTGAAAACAAGAATTGGGCGATAGCAGCGCAGATGCCCCTCGAACCGGTATCATTTCCCTGGGACAAATTTCCGTGGCAAGAGGCTATTGTTCATTTTGGAAGACTGTTGGGCTCGGTCCATACCGGCGATATGCCTGCCGCGCAGACGGAGTTGTCCAGGTTGACCACCTTGCGCGACATTCTGGTAGATCAAAAAGATGCCTACAAAGCCAGGCAGGTCGAGATACAAATAACAGCGGCCAGGGCATGGATAGCCCATGCCGGGGGAGGAGAAATTGAAGCGTTGAACATGATGAAGAAAGCCGCAGATATGGAAGACAGTACATCCAAACACCCGGTCACTCCCGGGGAAGTCTTACCCGCGAGGGAATTATATGCGGACCTTTTATTCGAAATGCACCGAAACACGGCAGCATTCCGGGAATATGAGGCGGTATTGAAAAAATGCCCCAATCGCTTTAACAGCCTTTTTGGCGCCGGCCGCACCGCTGAACTACTGCGGGACACGTCAAATGCAGGTGTCTACTATAAGCAATTGCTTGTAATAGCCGATCAGCGATCGGGCAGGTCGGAATTGGATGTGGCAAAAGCCTTTTTGAAGTTGCCCGTTCGCAGGTAGGATGGACCGAAAAAACATTATATAATCAAAACTCGCTGCCGCATGAAAAAACTTCTCTTTGCCGGAACTTTCCTGCTCATGGCTTTCAATGCCATCTCACAAACCTCGTTTTCCCCCGCAGTAAAAAAATTCATCGATTACGATACATCCTCCATCGCCTTCACTCATTGCAGACTCGCCGATGTCAAACATCTGAAGGTGCTGGAAGACCAGACCGTGATCATCCGCAACGGAATAATAACTGCCATAGACGATAGCAAAAAACTTCCCGCCCCCGCCGGTTGCACCGTTATCGATCTCACGGGCAAATCATTATTACCCGGTTTCGTCCTAGTGCACGAACACATGTACTATGCGGCGTACTCCGCCGACTTCAGCTATCTGCATGTCAAACAATTGCCATTCACTTTTCCAAAACTATACCTGGCTTGCGGCGCAACGATGATTCGTACGGCCGGAAGCGTTGAGCCCTATTCCGATCTGAACCTCAAACGGGACATCGATCAGGGCAAGATCCCCGGACCGGAAATGGATGTCACCGCGCCGTACGTGGAAGGGAAAGGCAGCATCTTCCCCCAGATGCATGAATTGAGCGGACCCGCGGAGGCAAAAGCCTTTGTCGATTTCTGGGCCAGCCAGGGCTGCACTTCATTCAAGGGATATATGTTCGTGAATAAGCCTACCCTGAAGGCCGCAATAGACGAAGCCCATGCAAAAGGACTAAGAGTGACGGGGCATTTATGTGCCGTTACCTACCGCGAGGCGGCCGAAATGGGTATCGACCAGTTGGAACATGGCTTTGCTGCCTCCACGGATTTTGTTCCCGGTAAAAAAGAGAATGCCTGTCCGCTTGGTGCGCCACCCATCGCATCCGCGGATTCGCCGAAAGTCAAAGACCTGATCCGATACCTCGTCAATAAAAAAGTGACCCTGACATCCACCCTCGCTGTACTCTTCAACATGACCACCCTGGATACTACCATCCGTCCGGAAGTACTGGAGGCGATGGCGCCCGATACCCGAAATATGTTCCTGGATGTCTACAGCAAAATGCGCAGCCCCGCCGGCAACAAAGCCATGCTGGAGGAAATGAGGATGGAAAAGATGTTTTCAGATGCCGGCGGTCTGTTGACCGTGGGTACCGATCCTACCGGCAACGGCGCCACTCTGGCGGGGTACGGCTCACAGCAGTCGATCGAATTGTTGACGAATGCGGGGTTCAGCCCCATAGAGGCCATCCGGATCGCCACATACAACGGCGCAAAGGCCCTCGGACTGGAAGACAGGATCGGCTCCATCGAAATAGGTAAGGCCGCCGATCTCGTGGTCATCGATGGTAATATTGCGCAGGATATCCGCAATATCAGGAAGATCGTGTGGGTGTTCAAGAAAGGGATAGGGTTCAATTCCCAGAAGATATTCAGTTCCGTGAAAGGGGAGGTTGGGAAATACTGAAGATAGTTGCAACTTAACCGAATTTCGGTTCATGGTCGCTTATCCGCTGGACGATCGCCGGGAAGTAAGTGCGAAACCAGGCAGGTAGCAATTCGACCGGTACTGCTAATTTTGGAATACCTGATTCAAGGGTCACCAAAACCCGATGTTCAGTTTCCGATGTATCTACGATCTGGGACATATTTGGCCAAAAGTTTCTTTAGGTTACAATATTTGGCTAATTATATCAGTATATTTGGCCAAAAGCTATGCATTTGTGGTATATTTGGCCAAATTAGAATATGGAAACCTTCATCGGTCGAAAACAGGAATTGATGGATTTTCGCCGCTTGTTGAATACGGGCGCGTCGGAATTCGTTGCCGTGTACGGACGCAGGCGGGTCGGAAAAACGTTTCTGATAAGAGAAGCCTTTAACAACAATTTTGACTTCTACATCACCGGGATGGCCAATGTTTCGTTAGCTACCCAACTTGCAAACTTTCATCTAGCTATCTCAAAATATGCCCCACCCGGGATGACTATTAGTCCGGCCTCTAACTGGCTGACCGCATTCCATCAACTTTCGCTGATTTTGGAAAATCAAAAAAAAGGGAAAAAAGTTGTGTTTCTGGATGAGTTGCCATGGCTTGATACGGCGAAATCGGAATTTATACAAGCCCTGGAATATTTCTGGAATTCATGGGCCAGTGCAAGAAAGGATGTGCTATTGATTGTCTGTGGTTCAGCAGCTTCGTGGATGATTAACAAACTGATACACAGCAATGGGGGGCTATATAACAGGGTAACTCATCGAGTGAAGCTGGAACCTTTTACTTTGAATGAATGCGAACAATATTTTAAAAGCCGGTCGGAGGCCTTTAATGATAGGTATCAAATAGTCCAGCTCTATATGGTAATGGGAGGCATCCCCTTTTACCTGAAACAGGTAGACACCTCTATGAGCGCTGCGCAAAATATCAACAATTTATGTTTTCAACCCGGCGGGATCTTGTATGATGAATTTGATGCCCTTTACAGGTCATTATTCAACAAATCGGAGCATCATATGGCCATCATAGAAGTGCTCAGTAAAAAAGCCAGGGGACTGACCCGGGACGAATTGATTGCTTCTTCGAAAACCTCGACCGGTGGCTCTACTACCAGAATACTGAGTGAGTTGGAGGAGAGCAATTTCATCAGAAAATATAACTCCTATGGCAAAAAAGGCAAAGGCAGTTTGTTCCAGCTTACTGATTTTTACTCCTTGTTTTATCTGAAGTTTATAAAATCAAAAGATGTGCTGGATGAAAATCATTGGATGGCAGGTTTAAATACACCAAAACAACATGCCTGGGCCGGATATGCTTTTGAACAGGTATGCCTAGCCCATCTGCCCCAGATAAAGAAGGGACTTGGCATTTCTGGCATACAATCAGCCGCCTCTTCCTGGATCGGGGGTTCGGGTCCACGCGGCGCACAGATTGACTTGGTTCTCGACCGCAGTGATAGAGTTATCAACTTGTTTGAAATGAAATTTTCCATTGACACCTTTGCGATTGACAAAAAATGCGCGGACGATCTCAGAAAGAAAATATCCGTTTTTCGCGAAGTGACTAAAACCAGGAAGGCAATATTCCTAACCATGATTACGACATTCGGCCTGAAAATGAACACGCACGCCATGTCTACGGTCCAGAATGAACTAACAATGGAAGATTTGTTTGCACAATAAGCCCTTTCGGCTATACAAGTATAGTCCGTCAACGTCCTGGACATATATATATCTAAAATCTCAAGTTGGTTCATCATGGAATTTAATCCCTGCAACGACTCGAGGTTCTTTAAGGTATCCATGCGCAACATTTTTAGGTTAGTCATGGACTCCATTCCCTTCAAAGTATGCACTGAACCTCCGTGAAGGGTAAGAAACTCTAAATTAACTAAGTCTCTTAATTCAATAAGATTCTCCTTTTTATATTTTTCAATCCAAAGCCAAAATAACGTCTTACAAGAACCTAAATTTTGAACGTTTTTATTATGCGTTAGACTAAGAACTCTCAGATTTTTGAAGTTCGAAAAATCCAAAGTACTTCTTAATTCGTCTATCCTTAATACCTTCAGGTTAGTAAGAATATTTATTGGCGATGTATCAACATCATTCTGCAGCAGATACAACACAAAACCATCTTTGTTATAAGTTAATTCCATTATGAGAGCTAAATTCTCCCCCTTCTGGGACCAAAGGGTCAGACTGCTAAGTTAAGATTTGAGATCGCAGTATACGTTCCGGGCTCGTAATTACATTACATTTGCAATTGAAAGCTCTTTCTTACCTCCGCCGAAAATCGTGTTTGCAAATTGTTTGCAAATAAAAAAGGTCACGAAATTCGCGACCTTCTTAATCGGTTGTTAACCTGAGTGCCCAGAACAGGAATCGAACCTGCACATTGTTGCCAATACCAGATTTTGAGTCTGACGCGTCTACCAGTTCCGCCATCTGGGCATGAGGCGCGCGCCGCGGGGCGAACCGCGACGGGTTCCGTTGGATGTGGCGCGGAGCGCCGGCACCGGAAAAGCGGGACGCAATATTACGGATTTGGCGGGTGTTGTCCAAAAAGGGGCAAAAAATTCTATCTTCGAGGATAGCATGATCAAAATTGGCTTATTACGCGAAGGAAAAGTACCCGTGGACAACAGGGTGGCGCTGACGCCGGCCCAATGCAAATGGATACATAAGAACGCTGCGGATGTGCGGGTGGTGGCGCAATCTTCGCCGGATCGCTGTTATACCGACAAAGAATATCGCTCCGCGGGGGTGGAGGTCACGGAGGATGTCTCCGGCTGTGATATTCTGCTGGGTATTAAAGAAGTGCCGGAAACGAATCTCGTTGCGGACAAGACCTATCTTTTCTTCTCGCATACCCGCAAACAGCAACCGTACAATCAAAGGATGTTCCATGCGATCCTGGAAAAAAAGATCACCCTCATCGATTACGAATGTCTTGAACACGACGACGGTCAGCGGATATTGGGTTTCGGTTTTTTTGCGGGTGTCGTAGGCGCGCACAACGGGATGTTGGCCTATGGGAGGCGAACGGGGCTTTATGAGCTGGGGCGGGTTCACCGGCAGCAGAGTTTTCGCGAATTGATCCATACTTATTTCGGCGTCCGTCTCCCTGCCGTAAAAGTAGCGGTCACGGGGTCGGGCAGGGTGGCGCATGGAGTGCTAGAGGTCATGAATCTCATGGAGATCGTGGAGGTCGAGCCGGAGGAATTCCTCGGGCGAAGTTTTGCTTATCCCGTTTTTACGCAACTGAAAGGCGGCGTCTTATATGAGCACGTTGACAGCAAGACCTATCAGCGCGAAGATTTTCATCAGCATCCCGATGAATACCGCTGCAAATTCCTCCCTTATACGCGAAAAGCCGACATCCTGATGAATGGCATCTATTGGGACAAGGGGATGCCAAAACTGTTCGGATGGGAGGATCTGACCGATCCCGGTTTCCGGATCCGGACGATCGCCGACATCACCGATGACAAGGAAGGATCGGTTCCCTGCAACCTGGGCGATGCGACCATGGAAGACCCCATCTACGGTGTGGACAAAACAACGCGGGCGCGAACGGCGCCTTATCTTTCGGGCTCGGTAGACATCATGGCCGTCGGCAATCTTCCCAATGAATTGCCACGGGACGCATCCCGTTATTTCGGGGAACAGCTGATCAAACATGTGCTGGAAGACCTGGTGCGCGGAGGATCGCCTGTCATCGAACGGGCGACGATGGTGCGTGGCGGGCGGCTGACGGAACCCTTCAGCTACCTGTCAGATTATGCGAGATACAAATAATAATCCTTCATCAGCCGAACGAAATCTTCGGTATAGCCGCCCTTGTCATCGTGGATCGTCAGTTCCGACGTCGTGGCCGTTCGTTCGGGAAGACGCGAGAAATACAGGATGCTCCTGAAAAAATCATGACCGGGCGTCTGACGGATCAGCAATTTTTCACGAAGCGAGAACCCATGCGCGGACAACGCCATTGCCGCGAACTCTTCCGAGCGTTGGAAAGGGAGGACGACCCCGAACGCGCCATCCCGGGTGAGGTTTGCATCGATGACGGCAAGCAGCTCGGACAGGGTGAGCCCGCTACTGTGTCTGGCAAGATTGGACGCGGCGTCGGCGGCGGGCAGCTGTCCTTCGTAGAACGGCGGGTTGGAGATGATGAAATCGAATTTTTCCCCGAAAGAAAAACCGCGGACGTCGCCCGGGTAGGCCTTGAGCATGGAGGTCCAGGGACTACTGCCGATATTCTCCTGCAATTGGCGGTAGGCGTCGAGATCGAGCTCTATGCCTTCGATCTCACCCTTGTGTTTTTGTGCAAGCATGAGCATCAGCAGACCCGTGCCGCTGCCGATATCCAGCACCCGGGACCATGCCGCAGTTTTGTCCGCGAACCAGGCGCCGAGGATACAGGCATCCGTGCAGACCTTCATGGCGCAGCGGTCCTGCTGGACCGTGAATTGTTTGAATTTGAACCAGGAGTTGGGCATCGCGGCAAATTTAGAACATCGCGCGCGACCCGGCCAGGATTTCCCACGCGAACGGCGCCTACCATTCCGCCCGCGCGCTGGCGCTTACAGACATTGGCGCGAAATCGCCGGAAAGATATTTGTAATGCCCGGTGATGGCGATCATGGCCGCGTTATCGGTGCAATATTCGAAGGGTGGGATGAATGTCCGCCAGCATTCGCGCGCGCCCAATTCCTGGAACGCCTTGCGCAGCCCGCTATTGGCGGAGACGCCGCCGGCGATGCAAAGATCGGTGATGCCCGTCTCGCGGGCCGCCTTCCTGAATTTGGTCAGCAGGATCGAGACGATGCGTTGCTGGATGGATGCGCAGATATCGGCCAGGTTGGCGTCGATAAATCCGGGGTTCTTATCAGTCTCCTCGCGGAGAAAATAAAGAATGGCCGTTTTGAGACCGCTGAAACTGAAATTCAGCGCCGGTATCTGGGGTTCGGGAAAGGAAAAACGCGCGGCATTGCCTTCCCGTGCATATTTATCGATAAGCGGTCCGCCGGGGTAGGGAAGGCCCAGGAGTTTGGCCGATTTGTCGAAGGCTTCGCCAGCGGCATCATCGAGGGTCTCGCCGATGACCTCCATTTTCAGCGCTGAACGACACAGTACGATCTGCGTGTGTCCGCCGCTGACGGTCAAACAAAGAAAGGGGAAGGAAGGTAGGTCCCGTCCGGGTACCGGTATGAGATTGGCCAGCACATGCGCCTGCATATGGTGCACCGCCAGCAAAGGAAGGTCCAGCGCCAGCGCCATGGATTTGGCGAACTCCGAGCCGACCAGCAACGATCCGATGAGGCCGGGGGATTGTGTAAAAGCGATGGCATGCAGATCGGCGGCCGTGCAGCCGGCTTTTTTGAGGGATGCGTCCACGACGGGAACGATGTTCTGGATATGAGCCCTGCTCGCAAGCTCGGGGACGACGCCTCCATATTGTTCGTGAACCGCCTGTCCCGCTATGATATTGGAGAGGATGATTCCGTCACGGCTGATCGCACAACTGGTCTCGTCGCAGGAAGATTCGATGGCTAATATGGTCACGGGTCCGGTACTCGTTGGTCGCATGGCGCGAAGGTAGGAAAAAGTGGCGGGGCGTGGAGTAGTCCCCGCATGCTCAGTTCGACCGGATCGCCACCACCGGGTTCATCCGGGCCGCTTTGAAGGCGGGGAAGATACCGGACAGCACGCCGATGAGCAAGCAAAGGATAACCGTCAGAAGCACGATGCCGATGGGAATGAACACATGGAAATGAAAGATGCCCGAGATGACAAACGTCAATCCCCATACGCTTCCGAGCCCGATCATCCCGCCGATGATACAAAGAAAGGCCGATTCGAGCAGGAATTCGGTCATGATCATGCCGCGCTTCGCCCCGATGGCTTTTTTGAGACCGATCTGGCTGGTCCGTTCGCGCACCGTAACGAACATGATATTGGCGACGCCGAACATCCCGACCAACAGGGATATCCCGGCAATGAACCAGCCGCCGATGTTGATACCGCTAAAAACGGATTCAAGCTGTTTCGCAAAAGTATCGATGTTATTAAGCGCGAAATTATCCTCTTCGGTAGGACTCAGCTTCCGGATCGATCGCATGGCTCCTTTGAGCTCGTCCGTCAGCGCATCGATAGGCAGGTTGGGACCGGCCTGCACGAGCAGCTTGGGATTGCCGTTCTCCTGCCGGATCATCTGCCGCATAAAATTATACGTGACTACAATGGCATTGTCGAAATCCCATCCGCCGATGATGCTCTGCCCTTGTTTCTCCACCACGCCCACGACGGTCGCATACTTCCCGCCGCGGAGCTTCACCGTCTGTCCCACCGCCCATTGCGATCGTCCGAACAATCTTTCGGCGATTCGGAAGCCCATCACGACCAGGGGTTCGCCCCTGTCGAAATCGCCTTGCTGGAAATAGCGGCCGTCGCTGACGATGACCTGCTGTATCTTGTCGAATTCCTCGGTGACCCCATAATAGGTGACGCCCGAAAGGCTATTGTCGCCGGCCTCCACATTATCCTGCGTATCCATTTCGAAGGCGAAATGCGAGGCACCCGGAACCTTCATCCGGAGCAATCGCAGCTCATCGAATTTGGGCGCGGGCCGCTTCACGAATTTCCACCAGGGATAATCCGGTCCACCCGTGTATTGCCATTTGTCGATATAGATCGTTTTATTCCCGAATGCCTTCAGGTCATTGTCGATCGCCTGTTGCAGACTGCTGATGGTCGAAAGGACACTGATGATACAAAAAATGCCGATGATGATGCCCAGCAGGGACAGGAAGGTGCGCAGCTTGTTGGAGCGAAACTCCTGCAACGCCATTTTTAGACTTGTCCAGATGATCCTGAAGGAGCGAATCATATCCCGAAAATACAGATTCGCGTTCAAATGGAGTAAATTGCGTGATAAACGGAAAAAAAGACATGTACACGATAGAAGACGATCGGCTCCAGGTCAGCATTCATCCAAAAGGCGCGGAATTACAGCGGATTGTTCATAAAGAATACCGGCTGGATTATCTGTGGGGCGGCAATCCGGCATTCTGGGGCAAACATTCACCCCTGCTGTTCCCCATCGTCGGTACGCTAAAAGATAATACTTATATCTACCGGAACAGGACCTATCACCTTCCCCGGCACGGTTTTGCCAGGGACCGCGAGTTCATTTTGGAAGAGTATTCCCCGACTGCCATCCGTTTCCTGTTGCGCTACGATGCCGAAACCCTCGCCGTTTTCCCGTTCTCTTTCGAGCTTCGGGTCGGCTACCGTCTCACCTACGAGGGGTTGAAAACAACCTACCGTGTCGATAATCCCGGCGAGATGCCACTATATTTTTCGATCGGTGGTCACCCCGCTTTCAACCTTCCGCTGACGCCGGATACGGTTTATTCCGACTATTACCTGGAGTTCGACCAGGCGGAAAAGACACCCCGATGGCCAATATCCAAAGACGGGCTCATCGAGTCGAATCCCATACCCTTGCTGAAGGACACCGGTAGGCTTCCGCTTAGCAAGGACCTTTTTGCCAAAGACGCATTGGTGCTGAAGCACCCGGCCTCCTCCGCGGTGACGTTGCGGTCGGATAACACCGAAAGGGGGTTGAGGATGGAATATCCCGATTTCCCATACCTGGGGATCTGGGCGGCGCCGGGGGCCGATTTTGTCTGCATCGAACCCTGGTGCGGCATTGCCGATGGGGTAGGCAGCGATCAACAGCTGGAGAACAAAGAAGGGATCAACCGGCTCGGAGGCGGAGGGGTGTTCGAACGGACCTGGACGCTGCGGGTGTTTTAGCCTGTTCAGCGGCTCCGTCGTACCCGGGAGAGCGACGAGACGGCGCTCAATATTCAAAAACCCTGACCGAGGGGTCCCGTAACAGCCAATGGATAACATGCCGGTGGTTCTTTTCGGAGCCCTGCACGACCCATTCTCCCGATATGAGGTCATCCGCCGTCTTGCCCTGGCGGGTGCGTTTGAATTTAAGATGATGGGTTTTGAAGATCTCTTCATAACGGTGGAGGGTCTCGTTCTGGAAAGGACACACGATCTTGTAGGTCCTGATCTGGTTGACCTTATCGATCCAGCCTTCGAGCATGCTGAACATGAACA
>DASYSV010000409.1:0-8207 GCA_036010185.1 Puia sp. | reverse complement strand
GATTTTTCAGCGCCGCCGAATATAGGACAAACGCCTGCATGCTGGAGGTGGCTGCGATCAGGTCTTTACTAAGCACCATGGGTTTCCCTGTGATCCTTGCCAGCTGCGCGGCGCATTTTTCGGCATATCCCGGTGAGGCGGTGATACCAGTGCCAATGGCGGTGGCCCCCATATTCTCTTCGTATAGATAAGCCTCCGATCCGATCAGCGCTTCGATGGCCGCATCGAGTTGGTTGCCGAATGCGTGAAATTCCTGGCCGACAGTCATGGGAACGGCGTCCTGCCCTTCTGTACGCCCCATCTTCAGGATATTTTTGAATGCCTCGCCTTTTTGATGAAATGCAGCGGACAGATCTTTCGCTTCTTTTACTACTTTATCGTTCTGGAGCAGCAGCGCCACGTGTATGGCCGTAGGATAGACGTCGTTGGTGGATTGACCCATATTGAGATCGTCGTGCGGCTCGACGATATTGTATTCTCCCTTTTTATGCCCGCTGAGCTCCAGCGCGATATTGGCGAGCACTTCGTTGGCGTTCATATTGGCTGAGGTTCCCGCGCCGCCCTGATATAGGTCGACCAGGAAATGCTCATGGTACTTGCCATCGATCACGGCCTGACAAGCCTTTTCGATAGCAGTGAGTTTGTCCTGGCTCATACGACCCACTTCCGCATTGGCACGGGCGGCGGCCAATTTCACCATCGCATAGGCGCGGACATAATCGGGATAAAATTTGGTAGCCACACCGCTGACCTGGAAATTTTCCAGGGCGCGTGCCGTTTGCACGCCGTAATACGCATCGGCGGGGATCTGTTTTTCACCGAGAAGATCCTTTTCGGTTCGAAATTGGGCGGACAGAAGTTGAACGGTTAACAAAGCAGGCAGTGCAATGATGATGGGGGAAACGATCCTGGGAATCATAATGTAAAAGTTTGGGTGATCGAACGCTGAGCAAAAGTCTTTACAATTTTGACGTGAACACGCGGGCGCAGTGGCATAGATGCCAAGACTCGTAAGATTTGGCAAGCTTACAAGGAGATCCCCGGGATGTAAATGTCGCGTGAGTGTCGCGCTTGTATATCGCGCGAGTGTGGCGCGTGAGTATCGCGCGTGAGAGCTATTCGCCGCCGATGCGCACCGACGTCATCGTGATCGATCCGCCTACGGGTTGATCGTTGAAGAGGCTGACCGGTTCTTTTTCTTCTTTAAGTGCGAGTGCGTAGAGCAAGGGCAGAAAATGCTCCGGGGTTGGAATGGCGAGATCGAATTCTTTTCCTTGCGAAGAATAATCGATCAGCGGGCGGTGGTCGCCCGCCAGGATCGCGTCTTTCATTTTTTGGGCCGCCCCGAGCGCCCAGTCGAAACCGAAAGTTGTTTCCAGTCTGTCCCACGCAACCATACGTAGATTGTGGACCATATTGCCGCTGCCCATGATCAATACGCCTTTCCTCCGCAGGGGCGCCAATTCTTTTGCCAGGTCATAATGGTATTGTGCAGGCTGACTGTAGTCGAGGCTCATCTCGATGACGGGGATGTCGGCCATTGGATAGAAATGTTTGATGACCGACCATGCGCCATGATCGAGGCCCCACCGGTCGTCTAGTCCCAATTCGGTTGATCGGACGAGATTTCGGGTCTCTTCTGCCAGCCAGGGGCTTCCCGGAGCGGGATATTGCACTTCGAACAGCGCCCGCGGAAACCCGCCGAAATCGTGGATGGTGCGCGGTTTTTCCATTGCAGTCACGAAGCTGCCCTTCGTTTGCCAATGCGCGGAAATGCAAAGCACCGCATTCGGACGAGGGATCATACCGGCCGTCTTGCGAAAGCCGGCCACGAAGTCATTCTCTTCGATGGCATTCATGGGGTTGCCGTGTCCGGCGAACAGGACGGGCATTGGGGCAGTGGTCCCGAATGGATGGGTTATCTTTTGCAGAGAGCTCAGCTTCACCGGCACAAAATTACGGCTTATTCAGGTGTGCCCAATCCGGCGATGTTGCCACAGTATCAATCGATTGCGCGCGAGCCGCGCCCCGTGGCACAGAATTCGCCTATACCATAATATGGGCAGATTGTTCTTCCAACGGGGATCGCTTGTCGTAGGGATATCCTTACTCGTTGCTGCCGTCGCCTGGTGCGGATACCAGGCTCACCATCTTTCGGGTGAACAAAAGGCCATTAAACAGGATTACAGCATCGTCAACAATGTCAGCTATGGCGTGCTGGATGTGGGCAAATGGCGCGACCTGATCGTGGATGCCGTGCGGCAAAGGATCGAAGATTTCAGACTGACGAAGCCGGAACAGGATTCGCTTCACAAGGAGATCGAGCATATCCTGAACGGATTGATCGATAAAGCGGACAGCATGATGAACGCCCCGCAAAAATCCTTGAAGG
Source organism: Puia sp. (assembly GCA_036010185.1). GTDB lineage: Bacteria > Bacteroidota > Bacteroidia > Chitinophagales > Chitinophagaceae > Puia. Next base: position 5,815 of record DASYSV010000409.1, on the reverse strand, counting down.
GTAAATTGCGAAAGCTGGCATACAGGACCTTCGTCAACACCAAAAGCCTGCATCAGCAGGTGCCGGCGTTTGCGACCCGGATCATGAATCAGGCGCTGCGTCCTTCCAGCAAAAAAAGACTCGCTTATGTGGCAAAAAGCAAGCTGGAACAGATGGGGGAGGATACCTATGACAGCTCACGCGAGGCGGAAGGTATAAGACTGGATTCCATTTACCGGAAATATGGTGTAACCGACCTCCAGACATTCAACACGAAAGCGCAGAAGGTGGTCGAGACGCTGCAGCCGCGGACGTACCTATATGCTTTTGCCATGATCGCCGGCGTACTCGTGTTGCTGGGATTGTGGTATCTGCTGCGCAAATCCCGACAGCTGCATGTTTCCCTGTATATCCTATCGATCGCAATGGCCCTGGTCCTGTTGCTGGTGGGGCTCACAACGACCATGATCGAGATCGATCTGCGTATGAAGTCCCTGGATTTTCAGCTATTGGGCGAGACCATTTCCTTCCAGAACCAGGTCCTTTATTTCCAAAGCAAAAGCATCGCCGACGTGGTTATGCTTCTGCTCCGTCATGGTAAATACGATTCGATCCTGGTAGGGGCGCTGATCCTGTGTTTCAGCATTTTCTTCCCCGTCACCAAATTGCTGGCCACCGGGATCTATCTTCTTGGAAAACGCTCCTGGTCGAAAAACAAGTTCATTTATTTTTTTGCCTTCAAGTCCGGTAAATGGAGCATGGCCGACGTCATGGTAGTGGCGATATTGATGGCCTATATCGGGTTCAACGGCATCATCGAGGACTCTCTACACTCACTCAACTACCGGTCGAACAGCTTTACGAGCATCACGAGCAGCGATACTTCGCTGCAACCCGGTTATATCATCTTCGTGGCGTTTGTGCTCTATGGCCTGGTGCTTTCGCAGATACTGCAATGGATAACGCGTGAACCACTGCCCCGGCCCGCAGGTACCGCAGGCTCGCAGCGCCCTCATCGCGTCAGCTCGTCCCGATAAGGATGCCAGCCAAAAATACGATGACGCCACCGATGACGATTTGGAACGCAGCCTTCAGCAGCGGGGTATCCATATACCGGTGTCTCACCCAGGCGATCACCAACAGCTCGACCAGTACGATGATCATCGCGACCGTCATAGCCAGGTGGAAATTGTGGATCAGGAAGGGTAGGGCATGACCCGCCGCACCGATAAAGGTCATGGTCCCGTTGACTATGCCGCGGGTGACCGGGCTTCCCCTTCCGCTGAGTTTGCCGTCATCGGACAACGCCTCCGAAAAGGCCATACTTATACCCGCCCCGACGGCGGTCGCCACACCTACCAGGAGAGTAGTATGGCTATTCCGGGTGGAGAGCGCTGCCGCAAACAAGGGCGCAAGCGAGGAAACGGATCCGTCCATCAGCCCGGCAAGACCCGGCTGGATCACCTCCAATATGAATTGCCGTTTATTCCCCGATGTGTCTGTCGTGGTATCCATCTGCAATTGTTAAGTCGCCTTAAATTAAGACATTTCCGGCAGCTTCGTATATTTGCCGGCCGGTCGGCGACCGGACTTCATGATCCGCCGTATCACCTTCGATGAGTTGCGACAGTTGCCCGTACCGGTTCCCATTGCCGACGTGCGCGCACCTGCCGAATATGCCCAGGGACATCTTCCGGGGGCCTTGCGTCTGCCGCTGTTGACCGACGAAGAGCGCGCCCGCGTGGGGACCACCTATAAACAAAAGGGTCGGGAAGCCGCCGTTTTACTGGGCTTCGAGATTACCGGACCCAAATGGACCGGCTATATCGAACAGGCGGTCCATATAGCGCCGCAGAAAAAGATCGTCCTTCACTGCTGGCGCGGAGGGATGCGTAGCGCCGCCATGGCCTGGGCGCTCGATCTTTACGGTTTCGAGGTCCTCCTGCTGCAGGGCGGATATAAGGCCTTCCGTCATTGGGTATTGCGGCAGTGGGAAAAGGAGTATTCGTTGCTCGTCGTGGGAGGCATGACAGGCTCGGGCAAGACACGCATTTTGAGACAGCTGGGTCTTTTGGGAGAGCAGGTCATCGATCTCGAAGATATTGCCCAGCATCAGGGATCGTCCTATGGATCGATCAACCGTTTGATACAACCCAGCCAGGAGCAGTTCGAGAACCAACTGGCCCTGGAGCTGTCCCGTCTCGATCCGGAAAAGAGGATCTGGATCGAGGATGAAAGCCAGAATATCGGGCGGTGTTTGATCCCGAAACCGCTGTGGGTACAAATGCGGGCCGGCCTGCTCCTGGATGTCCAGGTTCCGCTGGACCAGCGTGTCGATGCTCTTGTCGGCGAATATGGGTCGCTGGACAAGGATTTCCTCGTGGAATGTACCGAGCGGATACGCAAGCGGTTGGGCCCGGAGCAAACCACTCACGCCATTGCAGCCATTCGGGAACACCGGATGGCGGACTTTATCCGGATAGTGCTCGTCTATTATGATAAAACTTATAGGAAAGGGGTCAGCGGCAGGCCCCCGGATCGCATCATCCCCATCACCTTAAAAAATATTGAACCGGCCGCCAATGCCCGACAACTGATGGGAGCGGCGGAGGTCAGCGCTGTTTAAATATATGGAGACTTCGACGATAAAACTGACCAGCTATTCACACGGCGCCGGTTGCGGTTGCAAGATCAGCCCGGCCGTCCTGGACAAGATATTGCATAGCGCCGCCGGCAAGATGGTGTTCCCGGGATTGCTCGTGGGAAATGACAAACGCGACGATGCGGCCGTTTACGATCTTGGGGACGGCAAAGCCCTGATCTCGACTACGGATTTCTTTATGCCGATAGTGGATGATGCTTTTGATTTCGGCCGTATCGCATCGGTCAATGCCATCAGTGATGTCTATGCGATGGGGGGTAGACCATTGCTGGCTATCGCCATCCTCGGATGGCCGGTGGATAAGCTGCCCCCTGAATGCGCCCGGCAGGTACTGGAAGGCGCAAGGGCCGTCTGCGCAGAGGCAGGCATTCCGCTGGCGGGCGGGCATAGCATCGACTGTCCCGAACCGGTATTCGGCCTGGCCGTGAATGGGATCGTGCCGGTATCGCAACTAAAACAGAACTCTACGGCGACCCCGGGTTGCCGTCTCTATCTGACAAAGCCACTAGGCGTCGGCATCTTGTCCACCGCCGGAAAACGAGGGTTTTTGCGTGAAGAAGATGCCGCGGTTGCGCTTAAAAGCATGACGACCCTCAACAGGCTGGGAGAGACATTCGGGCAACTGGAAGGCGTCATGGCCATGACCGACGTCACCGGATTCGGGTTGCTGGGACATCTTGCCGAGATGTGCGAAGGCAGCAGGGTGTCGGCAGTGATCGATTTTGCGCGGGTGCCAGTGATCGACTCTGTGAGGCATTATATCGATGAAGGTTGCATTCCCGGCGGGATGAACCGCAATTGGGCCAGCTATGGGGAAAAGATCGGCCTTTCCGCGGAGATGCAAAAGATCGGGCCCTCCGCGGAGATGCAAAAGACCATTCTTGCCGACCCTCAGACGAGCGGAGGGCTTTTGGTGGCGGTAGCCGAAGGGAGTGCCGCGTCTTTCGAAGAATTGTTGCGTAATAACGGGTTGCCCGAATCCTGCTGTCGGGCATTAGGATATCTCCGCGAGCCGGCGCCGGAACATCCATTGATCACCGTCACATCTAAATCCAGGGAGTAAGCGTCGGCGGCGTCGAAAAGACGGCCCACAGCCAGTAGCAAAACGATATGACGGAGATGGTCATGATCCGTCGACCATGACGGCGTGAGGGCGGAGGGTAGAGAAAAACCTGTTCGCCATTGGGCAGATTCTTTTTCGAAAAAGCAAGCGCATACCCCATGAAAAAACCGACAACTCCGAAAACGATGGCCACGAGATAGGAAACAAAGATCCACTGAGGTTGCGTGGGCTCTGTCTGTGACAACTCCTCAAGTCTTTGTTCCCGGATGCTCTCTTCCTGTTGGCCGATGACCGGCTTGCCGTGTTTGGCGAGCAGCTGTTTGGCAAGCGCATAATCAAGCGCGCCCCATTCGTCGGGATGCTGTACGATATCCACCAATTCTTCGTCGGAAAAAGCAAACAGGTAATAATCGGGGTCCAGGGTATCGAGCTGCTGCCGGTAGTACTCTTCAAGAGCCACATCCGCACGGACAAATTCGCCGGCAGGCAGTTTCAAATGAATGGTCGGCTCGAACTTGTTATTGGCGAAACTCACGTCGAAGGTCGGGGCTTCGTTGACGATCTTGCAGTCGATGCCCTGCGAGCGGAGCAGGTCGCACATCGTGGCTGCCAATTCGGGGTCGTTGAATTTTTGGTAGGTCAGGAAATTGTCCGGCATGTAGACGCATTGAAAGCGTAAAGATAAGATATCCCCGGAAAGTGGTGGGTGCAACCGGCCCGGCGGGTCCCCGGGGACAGCAGGGTATCCATGGAAAGAAGGGCGACACCGGCACTGCCAATGTCATTTATTCCGCCTGGAGCAGCAGCTTTTCGGGAACTTCGCAGTGTTGGGGACCGATTACCGGCGGGACTACCAGTCCATGGTGAAACTGTTGAAATTCCAGCCTTAGGGCCGGATTGTTCGTATCTTTAAGATATGCGAAAATTGGCTACCTTCCTCATCATCGTGCTGGCGGCGATCGTAATCGCTTCGATCTATAGCGTCGGCCATGACCAGGCGACTTATTCTATCAGCCCCGAATATTATACGAAATTCAAATTTATCCAGTTTAACCTCGCAGATTCGGGAGCGGCGCAACATATGACGCAGCCGCGCAGCGCGGTGGTCATGGTAGGGGTAAAGGCCACGTGGTGGATGGGGCTGTATATCGGACTGATCATCGCGGCTTTTGCGCTGATGTTCCGGAATGCGGATACGATGTTCGCATCGGCGATGCAGGCCCTGGGGATCGTGTTGCTGATAGCGATCATTTGCGGGGTGATCGGCGGTTATTATGGTCGTTATGTGCTGGCCAAAAGAGGGGTCGGATGGTGGGTGCCCGATAACGTGGTGCATCGCGCCGACTTCATCACCGTCGGCTCGATCCACAATTTCAGCTATCTGGGAGGCGTGATCGGGCTGGTGATCGCCATCGCATATCTCTTCTTCAAGCGGGCGCGGTTGCGAAAACGGGCAGCTGCAGCGGAGGCAGCAGCCGAGACGTCTGCGGAGACATCAGCCGGGACATCCTCCGAGACGGCGGCTGAGGCGGAGGCCGAGGACTGAGAAGACCGCTTCTCACAATTTTTCCATACTATCCCGATACCCTTTCCCGATGGGAATGCTGACGCCATTGATCTCGATCATTTCGGCCGTATAAGACTCTATCCACCGGATCGCCACAATATACGACCGGTGTACCCGCTTGAACAGATGCGCGGGAAGGAGTGTCTCGATCTCATGCGTGCTCATTTTAGAAAGATATTCATTCTTAGTGGTCGTGATCTTGATATATTCCCGCTGGCTCTCGATATAAACGATGTCCGCGAATAATATCTTCACCTTTTTCTTCTGCACGTTGACAAAGATGAAATCCCGGGGATCGGCCGCATCCGCCGGCGCCTGCTTCTGCACTTTGGTCACCGCGACCAGGAAACGTTCGAAATCGATCGGCTTCAGAAGATAGTCCGTGACATTCAGGCTAAATCCCTCCACCGCGTATTGGTGATAAGCGGTAGTAATGATGACGGCGGGTGGGTTGGCCAGCGTCCGCAGAAAGGACATCCCTTTCAGCCGTGGCAGGTGTATGTCCAGGAAGATGAGATCGGTAGTGGCGCGCCGTAGCCAGTCG
>DASYSV010000379.1:0-5027 GCA_036010185.1 Puia sp. | reverse complement strand
AAATCCTTTTAATGCAAATAAAGGCTCATTGGGCATCCCCTCATGTGTCAGGTATAGCTGCGCCACTTCATCCGACGCATATTTTCCCGTATTGGTCAGCGTCACGTCCACATTCAACGGCTCATCCTTCCTGATCCGTGCTTTCGAAACCTGCAGATCACTGTACGCAAAGGTGGTATAGCTCAACCCGAATCCGAAGGGATACAAAGGCTCCGCCGTCATATACCGGTACGTCCTGCCCTTCATAGAATAATCGGTGTAAGGCGGTAATTGATCATAAGATTTGGGGAAGGTTACAGGCAGTTTCCCCGACGGCGAAACTTTTCCAAACAAAATGTCCGCCACGGCGTTCCCCCCCTCTTCCCCGGGATACCATACCAGCAGCACTGCATCGGCCAGTGCCTGCACTTCCGCCAGGTTCATCGGGCTGCCCCCGGTGATGACGGCAATGACGGGATGCGGATTACCCTTCTTCAGTTTTCGGAGATAATCGATCTGCGCGGCCGGGAGATTGTAATCACCCCTGTCGCCAAAATATGGCGAGGCCAGCGATTCCCCTTCCTCTCCTTCAATGAGTCCCGAGATGCCCAGCACAGCGATCGTCGCGTCCGCCGTCTGCGCTTCACCGGAAGCCCAGTCGATGGGATTCACGTTCGGACGATCCAGCAGTACACCCTGCCTGTAGGTCATCTGACTTCCCGGCTGCGCCTGCCTGGCAAGCCCCTCCAGTATCGTTACGAGCCGGTCATTTACGCCGTAATAGTTGCCCAACAGCACGTCGACGGCGGCGGCGTTCGGACCCGTGATATAATATTTTTTAAGTCCGTTTGACAACGGCAGCACACCGTCATTCTTCAGCAATACCATGGATTTTTCCGCCACCTTCCGCGCCAGCAGCCGATGCTCGGGGCTGTTAATAACGTTCTCGGGTATGCGATCGTAGGGGTTCGAGCCCGCGGGGTCGAATAACCCCAGCTTGAATCTGGTACGAAGCAATACCGCCAGGCTGCTGTCGATCTCCTTCTCTGTCACCAGACCCTGTTTCTGAGCATCTATCAGCGACAGATACGTGTCCCCGCAATTCAGGTTTACTCCGCGCTGCAACGCTAATGCCGCTGCTCCCGTTTTACTCGACACCAGTTTATGCCCTTCATAGATATCGGCGAGCGCGTCGCAGTCCGATACGATATGTCCCTTGAATCCCCACTGTTTTCGCAGCACATCATCCAGCAGATAGGTATTGGCACAGCAGGCTTCGCCATCCGTTCGGTTATAGGCGCACATCACCGCCTCTACCTTCGCATTGACCAGCGCATGAAAGGCGGGCAGATAAGTCTCCCACAAGTCCTTCTGAGAGACTACCGCGTCGAAAGTATGACGCAGCCGCTCCGGTCCGCTATGGACGGCAAAGTGTTTCGCGCAGGCCGCCACTTTCAGATAATGCGGGTCATCGCCCTGCAGACCCCTCACCAGCGCTACGCCCATCCTCGCGGTCAGATACGGGTCCTCACCATAGGTCTCCTGCCCCCTGCCCCATCTCGGGTCGCGGAAGATATTGATGTTCGGAGTCCAGAAAGTCAGACCGCCGAACCGCATCACATAATTCTTTTTCACCGCGGCGTTGTACATCGCCCTGGCCTCATCGGAGATATCCGTGGCCACCTGGTGCACCAAGCTGTCGTCGAAGGTGGCGGCCATGCCGATCGGCTGCGGGAAAACGGTGGCGACGCCCGAGCGGGCCACGCCATGCAGCGCTTCGTTCCACCAATCATATTCGGGTACATGTAACCGTGGTATAGCCGGGGCGCTGTTCATCATCTGGTAGACCTTCTCCTCCGGCGTCATTTGCCGGATAAGGGCATCCACACGGGTGTCGATGGGTAATGATGGGTCCAGCCAGGCCTGGCTCCGCGCACAGGAAGCGACGATGCAAACGATCGTGGTAAGAAAAAAAGTCTTTTTCATGGCAATGCTGCTGATTTTCGGCTAATGTAGGTAAAAATGAGCAGATAATGCAACCGATTACATTTTCTACTTTTTCCCACCGGCCCGTCCGGAAAAAGTAGGGGCCGGCAATCCATTCTTGAAAAGTATATCCCTGTTGTACAGGTTGGCCCCATAAGGATTGTCGGCCCACCCGTATCTTACGGCCACCGGTTTCACGACCGAATCACTCCACACGATCAACTTCTTCCCGTCGATCACGGCTCTCGCCGTCAGGAACCGGTTGTCCTCGCCGGCGATGGTAAAACCCTTCAATTCACCGCCTCCCTTGACGATGAGATCGCTGCCCGCATCCGAGAACATGACATGGACCTTATCTCCATGCACCTTCATGTTATCGAATACCGGTCCCGTATAAATGAAATTCTTTTTGCCGTAAGCTACGCTCTCCGCCGACAGGAAAAGCCGCTTGGCCAGCTCGTCCAGGTCGAGGTCGGAAGCGTACGGCCCACCGGACGGATTCAGATCTCCGGCGACCGCCATCCCGGTTGCCGGCAGCCTCAACGCTTCGCGCTGAGCGTCGCGCACCACGGCCCATGCGCTTTCCTGCGGATTTTGCGTCACCGGGCCACGCCCCTCCAACTGAACATACAGGACGGGAAGCTGTCCCTCGCTCCAATGTCTTCGCCAATCCCCGATCAGGATAGGGAACACCTCCGCATACTCATTCGCCCTGGCTACGTCGGCTTCTCCGTGATACGAAAGGATGCCACGCACAGTATACGTTGCGGCCGGCGCGATCATGCCGTTGAATAATCCGCCGGGCGCCATCCGGTCGGCCGGCCCCCCACCCTCAGGGAAAACGCTGTCCGCATAACGGTTGGCCGCAGAAGCTTCGGCGGGAAAAAACCGCAGCGCATCGGGGCTCAGCCACGCTTCCGCAGGCGCATCCGCAACACACGCATCGATGAGCCCCACCGGGACACGATACCGGTCATACACCTGCAGGGCAAAAAGATATTCCAGCGCCGAAAAGCCGCCTACATTCGACCCGTCAGCCGTCTCCCAGCGTCCGCCGGATACATTGTTCCTGGGACCCTTGTAATCGTAATGTTCATGGATGACGAATCGACGCACAGGAACGTCGCCCGCGTGCGCGATCGGCCCGGCATACTTATCTTTTACCTTGTCTAGCGGCAACTGCAGCACATACTGCCCCGTGCAGAACCAAACCTCGCCCACCATGATATTCTTCACCCAGATATGATTGATGCCGTCGATATCCATGGTATACGGACCCCCTGCTTTCCTGGGCGCGATAACCGCCATCCATTTCCCGTCATCCCCGGTGACTCCGCTGGCCGTCTCTCCGTCGAACCTCACCGTCACCTTCTCGCCCGGCGATGCAAAACCCCAGATACGGATAGGCATGTCACGCTGCAATACCATGCCGTCCCCGACCATCCGCGGCACCCTCACCTGTGCGATACCCGAAGGCCCTGTCAACAGCGTTAAGGCCCAAAACATCCAGCGATCGATACATTTCATATCGCAATATAAAAAAAGCCGGATATACATCCGGCTTTTGGTTTAGGGAAGGATTGCTAAACTATACTTGTACAAAAATCTTAATACCCGGGATTCTGATACGCCGCCTTCACCGCGGCGCTCACCTGCATGGCATCCAGTTGCCCTTGCGGGATAGGACGCAGCCAGAGATTGTTCGTGATCGTACGCGTATACGTTACGGGAGTATGATCGCCATAATTCTTGCCGCAGATCTGGTAACTCGCTGACAGATTGGCCCACTGACCGGTACGGACCAGGTCGAACCAGCGGTAACCCTCACCATAATATTCGCGCGAACGCTCCGCCAAAATGTAATTGATGTCGATCGTCGCCGGTGTCGCCGCAACCATCGCCGCACTGTTATCCTGCACCAGCGCTGTGTTATTGGCATTGCTGAATTTCCAATGGCCGGCCCGTTTGCGGATGATGTTGATCAATCCATAGGCGGTACCGTCATTGGCGTATGTGCCGGTGACGGCCGAGGTCGGGGCGCCCTCTACCGCAGCTTCCGCGGCGATAAAGAACAACTCGGAAAACTTGAGGATATTCCACGGCCGGGTGCTGGCCGCGTTCGGGTTGCCCAGGCCGCCTCCGTTATCCGTACGATAGGCGCTGATCTTCCAAAGCCCCGGGTACACGATCCGGCTGATACCCTGCGGATCCACCACGAAATCCGACCTGCCCGGCAGGACGCCTACGCCGACACTGCTTTTATATGCCGAGTTGGAATAATCGATGGTCCCGACCGGCTCATCGTTCAGGAAGGTAAGCACCGGACTTCCCTCCGAAATGGGCATCAGGTTGGCATTGTAGAACGTACCATTGCCCAAACCGGCCTCTACAAAATCTGCCCGGTACACCGTTTGGAACGTACCGTCATACCGGGAGTCGTTCGTCTTGTCGGCAAACGTATTGGTGAATACGCCGATACAAGGCGCCATGCGGATATACGGACGGCCGTACCCCTGGTTCGAGATCCTCTGTACGGAATTCACGTTTGCCCAGGAGGAGCTGGATTTGCTGCTCGTGATGACCGGGTAATTCCAGGTCTGCATCCAGCAGGAGAAATTGTCGGGTGCGCCGCCATTGCTATAGGTGAGGCTGGCGGCATTGTATTGCTGGCTGGCCTGTGTATGGTCGGCATACAGCATACATTCGTTGTTGCGGTCATTCGGCCCATTGTTGACATCGTAAAAAGTCGGCTGCAATCCATACGGACCGGGGTTCTCGATAGCGGCTAACGCCGTTGTGTAGGCCTGCGCAAAATAATAACTCGCATCATGACCTGCGGGATCCGTGCGTCCGGAATCCGGGTAGGTAGGTATGCTGGCAGGATTCTTCAGCCACCAGGCATAGGTCAGGTACGCCTTGGCTAAAAGGAGCTCGGCCACCGGCTTGGTAACGGTCCCGGTCAACCGGGCGGTCATCGGCAGGTTGCTCACGGCCGTCTGCAGGTCGGGGAAGATACACTTGGTGTACACGCTCTGGACGCTATTGCGAACGGAAGTCGGCGT